>JBKKBM010000164.1:0-7297 GCA_046714215.1 Terriglobales bacterium
GCCACCTGCCGCACCACATGATGAACAGCATGATGGATCTGATGGGCGAACGAATGATCACTACCTCCGCATTGACCCCGGGCGAATCTGCGGAGCAGATGAAGATCATGTCTGCCACCGGCGTGCAAATGGGCGCGCACGGAGCCCATGGCGCGCCGGCGCCTGCCAAAGTCGATCCCAACAGCGTTCCCGGTTTTCCCCAGGATGCCTTTATGGAGATGCCGATGGATGCAGCCGTCGCCAAGCCGGAAAACTATGGGCTCGTTCAGAACTGGAGTGCCGGCATGATGGGCATGATGTCTCTGGTCAGAGTGCTGCCCCCGGAAAAGTATGACCGCATCATGGAATTGATCGCGCAGCGCAAGCCTGGCGCAGGAGATCGATCATGAAAAAACTTTCGCTGAACATCATGCAAAACTTGGTGCTTGCCTTCGCGCTGATTGCGTCTTCCTATGCGCAGGGCCACACCACCCACCAGCAGCCAGCCAAGCCAGTGCAGGTCAAGCCAGAAGCGGCCAAGCCGCCGGAGGCGAACAAAGCCGGCGACCAGGTCGACCACTCGGGCATGGACATGTCAGGTAAGCCTGCCGTCAAGCCAGCGGAACAGCCTCCCCAAAAAACGTCTCCACCGCCCGCTGATCACTCCGGGATGGACATGTCTGGTCCGCAAAAGAGTTTTGACCAGTTGATCAAGGAATCGCCCAGTAACCTGGTGCCGACCATTGGCAGCGGATCGCCGGCGGCGCCGGGACCGGTGTTTACAATGCAACAGCTGGAACAAATGGCGCTGGAGAAGAATCCAACCCTGCTGCAGGCCGCGGCGGAAGTGCGTGCGGCCCGCGGACGCCGCATCCAGGCGGGACTCTTCCCCAACCCCGTGATCGGTTACACCGGTGACGAGATCCGGGGTGGATCTTTTGGCGGCGGCCAACACGGGGGCTTTGTCGAACAGACTTTTGTGCTCGGAGGAAAACTTGGACTAGCGCGTAAGGTTGCCGGTCAAGAGATCATCCTGGCGGAGATCGAAGTCGAAGAGCAGAAGCTGCGGGTGCAGAACTCCATTCGCCAGGTCTATTTCGAAGTCTTGGCCGGTCAAGAACAATTGGAGCTGGACCGCAGCGCCGTGGCTATTGCGGAAGAGATGCACCGGACAGCGCAGCGGCTGCGCAACGTCGGCATGTCTGATCCCACCGAAGTCTTGCAGGCGGAGATCCAGGTTAACCGGGCGCAGCTCGATGTCATGACCCAGCAGAACAAATTGCGCCGGCAATGGAAGACTCTGGCCTCCGTGGTGGGCGATCCCCACTTACCGCAGGGCAGACTGGAAGGCAGACTGGATCAAGACCTGCCCGCGCTCGATCAGGAACAACTCATCCTAGCGCTGCTCACCACGAGCCCCGCGACTCGCATCGCGCAGGCAAACGTCGCGCGGTCGCAGGCGCTGCTGGCCCGCGCGCGGCGCGAGTACACCCCTGATGTTTCCGTGCGGGCGGGACTGCAACAGAATCGGGAGATCATCGATAGTAGCGGTCGGCGCGCCGGCCTGCAGGGTTTTGCGGAAGTGGGTATCTCGATCCCCGTATTCAATCGTAATCAAGGCAACGTGCAGGCTGGGCAAGCGGAGTTAGACCGCGCCCGGGCTGACCAGACCCGAGTTGACCTGGTGCTCCGGGAACGGGCCGCCGTCGTCGCCCAGAATTACAACGACGCTCGGCTGACCGTGGATGCGTATGAAAAACACATCATCCCCAAAGCCCGGCAAGTCTACAAAATGAATCTAAAGGCGTGGGGACAGATGGCGACCTCATATCCCCAGGTGCTAACGGCGCAGCGCAGTTTGTTTGAACTGCAGACCGAGTACATATCCGCGCTGCGCGCATTGCGCACTACCGCCATCGCGCTCGAAGGGTTCCTGCTCACGGATGGCCTGGAAGCTCCGGCGCGCCCCGGAGAAGTGGATATGCCGGTACGCGAGCTCAATCTTCCTCCCGGCCGGGGGACCGAAAGGTAAATATGAAAAAAACTGTAAAGTTTTCCTTCCCGCTACTGCTGCTGGTTGCAGTCGGTGTCTTTGGATGGTGGACGCTGCGCAATGGATTCAGCGCCCGGGCGGAACCGTCTTCGATGGAAGTAGCAATGGCACGCACGATGCGCGGCCTGGCGACTCCGAGTTCGGCCAAGGCCCTCAAGAATCCGATGGCAAACTCACCCGAGAACTTGCAAATGGGTCTCGAACACTTCGCCGACCACTGTGCGGTATGTCACGCGAATAATGGAAATGGCGACACCATGTTGGGCCGGAATATGTACCCTAAGCCTCCCGACCTCAAACTGCCGCAGACCCAGGATCTTTCTGACGGCGAGATCTATTACATCATTCAAAACGGTATCCGTCTCACCGGCATGCCCGCCTTCGGACAGCCCGACCAGGCCGGCGACCAGGGAAGTTGGCAGCTGGTCCAATTCATCCGCCATCTGCCGAAACTAACGCCGGAACAAGAGGCGGAGATGAAGCGGATGAACCCCGTCTCTCCCTTGGACCGTGAATCTGAAGAAGATTTTCTGTCAGGTGAGGATGCAGCCAAGACCAAACATAGTCCGTCAAAAGAACACAAACACCAATAAAGGAGAACCAACATGAAACTGCTATCCAATCTCGCATTGGCGCTTACTCTTCTTTCGCTGAGCGCTTTCGCCCATGATGGCGCTCACGGCATGAAGGGAACTGTTACCGCCGTCAGCGCGGACGCCATAACGATTGAAACCACTGCCAAGAAGACTCAGACCATCCACTTCGACGCTAAGACGGCCTTCACCAAGAGCGGGCTGGCCGCCACCGCCAGGGACTTGAAGGTGGGAGACCGGGTGATCATTGAAGCGCACGACATGGACGGGAAGATGCACGCAGTGAAAGTCCGCTTTGGTAAGCCTGCGAAAAAAGCCGCCGCGGCTAAGACCAATCAGAATGTTGACCATTCCACCCACACCATGGAGAAGAAATGACGACGAGAACGGGAAATATCACAGCAGGTCTCATCTCTATTCTGATACTGGGCGGTCTTGCGTCCGCGCAAGCGGGGGGGCGAGACAAAGAGGCCGACGTGCGGAAGATCATTCACCAGTTCGAAGCCGGACTGAACCAGCGTGACCTCAGCAAGATCGAGCCATTGATGGCGGCAGATCTGGTGGCTTTAGAAAATGGACATCGCAATGATGGCTGGGTGGATTTTCGTGATCATCACCTTGTGCCTGAGATGAAGCAGCCTGCGCCTGAATCCAAGACGGAACTCGTGAAGATCAAAGTCAGCAAGGAAATGGCCTGGGCTTACACCAAGACAGAGATGCAAATGACCGCGAAGGCCGGCGATCCGGTGAGCATGATGCTTTGGAGCACGTACATCCTGGAAAAACGCGGGAAGGAATGGAAGATCGTGCTGCTGGACTGGAGCCTGCGTCGACTGAAGCCGGCTGCGAAGTAGTCGGACACCCGCAAGGTATGTCAGCAGACAAATACATTCCAGCGCTGCGTTTTCACTGGCTCACCCGCTTCTATGACCCGATAGTTTGGCTTACCACGCGTGAAAGCACATTCAAACCAGCGCTGATTGCCGAGGCGGAGCTGGAATCAGCCAGTACCATTCTGGATGTGGGCTGTGGCACAGGCGGTTTGAGCATGATGGCCAAGCGATCTGCGCCGACCGCCCGGGTCGTCGGCCTGGACGCGGACCCACAGGTACTACACTTGGCCGCATCGAAAGTCGCTAGAGAAAGTTGCGAGGTTGATTTCGTTCGGGCCGATGCGGCGGCGATGCCCTTCCCTGACGGAGAGTTTGATCGCATTGTTTCTAGTCTTTTCTTTCATCACCTGCGACGTGATCAAAAACTTGCGGTCTTAGGGGAATGTTTCCGCGTAATGCAGGGGGATGGATGTCTGACGTTTGCCGATTGGACCAAGCCGTCGAATATTATTGCGGGGACAGCCTTCCTGGCTGTACGGACGCTGGATGGCTTTGCGCAGACGCGGGATAACGCTGATGGATACCTTCCTGATCTCTGCCGAGTGAGCGGTTTCACTCATGTAGAAGAGCTCAGGCGGTTTGACGTTCCCCTGGGAACGATTTCTATCATCCGGGCGGCCGCTCACTCCCGCAAATGAACCGTTACGGCCCTGGCCGTCACGGGAATATTGTTCGATGCCCTAGACCTGTCCTGCAAAAGGCGCGGGATTCACCTTGCGAATGTGAAGTCTGGGGCGGAAAGGTCTCCGCGCCGGGGCAGCAAAAAATCCCTTTCCCGTAACTCGTTGCAGGATGTAGAGTTTCCGGCATGGCTGACTTGCAGCAGGAGTTGCTGGAATTGCAACGGCGGCTTGCCGAGCTCACCCAGCGCGTCTACCAACTGGAAAAGGCCGCCGGGTTGACCGCACCGGTCACGCCCGCGCCAGAAGTGGCGCGAAGCGTACCGCAAGCGCCTCCGGCGGGCACTCCGCCTCTGCCATCTGTTCCGTCGGGTGCCCCACCGCCTCCGGCCCCGACGGAGAAGGTGCCCGCGTTTCAGGCGGCAAGATCAGACCGTAACTTGGAAACCCGGATCGGCTCGCAGTGGCTGAATCGCATCGGCATCGTCGCCTTGCTCATCGGTGCCGCGTATTTCCTCAAACTCGCCTTCGACAACGACTGGATCGGTCCCGCTGGACGCGTCGCCATCGGACTGCTCTCGGGCATCGCCCTGGTGGCCTTCAGCGCCCGCCTGCACAAGAAGGGTTATCAGTACTTTTCCTATTCGCTGACGTCGGTGGGCATCGGTGTAATGTATCTCTCGCTGTGGGCCGCGTTCCAGCTCTACAACTTGTTGCCCGCGCCGGTGGCCTTCGTCGCCATGATCATGGTGACCGCATCGGCCGCGGCGCTGGCCATCCGCATGGAAGCGCAGATCCTGGCCGCGGTTGCGCTCGCCGGCGGCTTTGCCACGCCGATGCTTCTTTCCACCGGACAAAATCGCCCGGTCGAGCTCTTCTCTTACCTCATCCTGCTCGACATCTTTGCCGTGATCCTGGTCACGGTACGTCCGTGGCGGCGTCTGCTGCTAGGCGCATTCGTGATGACGACCATCTACTACGTAGGATGGTACAACCGCTTCTTTCGCGATGAACAGCGCCTGATCGCGCTTACTTTTGCCAGCATATTCTTCGTGATCTTCGCGTGTCTGCCCTTGGTCCGGCGCATCCAGTTGCCCATCGCCGAAGCTGCCAAAGCTACGGATCACGTGCGCAGCAAGACGCTCATCGCCATCGCGCTCTTCAATCCCGTCCTCTATTTCTTCCAGGTCTTCGCGCTGTATGAGGACTACCCGCAGAGTATGGCCTGGGTAGCGGTGCTGCTGGCCGGGGTGTATATCGCGCTCAGTCGCAAGTTGCAAGACGACTTGGACGAGCTCCCGCCCAACCAGCAATTCGAGAAGTGGCTGCACCTGGCCATCGGCATCGGCTTTTTGACCGCCGCCATTCCTCTGAAACTGGAAGCCCACTGGATCACTATCGGTTGGTTCGTAGAGGCAGCCGTGCTCCTCGGAGTAGGCAGCCGCTTCAAGGTTGCTTTTCTCAAGAACGCGTCCATCGTCGCGCTCGGCCTCGGCCTCATTCGCCTGATTGCCATCGACAACTTCCATACCACGCAACTTGTCTTCAACGCCCGCTTTGCCACGTACCTTGTCGCCATCGCGGTCTTCGGCGGCATCGCGTGGCAGTTGCGTGAGGAGCACGGCACTAAGCACAAGGCGTTTGCCATCTGCATCCTGTGTATCAACCTGCTGGCCCTCTGGGGATTGAACTTGGAGATCGCCGACTACTTCAGCCGCCAATATATGGCGGCGTCAGCGCGCAACGCAGGCTACTTGGGCGACGATCTCGACTGGCGCGAGACCACGCGCGGTCGCGACTTCAGCTACTCCGCGCTGTGGATGATCTATGGCGGCATTGCCCTGGTCATCGGCTTCTGGCGCAAACTCGCCTTCCTCCGCTGGCAGGCGCTGGTGCTCATCGCCCTCACTATCGGCAAAGTCTTTTTGTATGATCTCAAGAATCTGACCGGCGCTTTGCGCGTGCTAAGCTTCATCGGCCTGGGCGTGCTGCTCATGGCCATTTCGTTCCTCTACCAGAAGGGTTACCTCACCGCGGGCGGGGATGACGAAAACGCGGAAGGACCAAAAGCTTAATGAGACTTCGCTTCCTCTTACTATGTTCAGCGATGCTGCCCACCGTGGCGCTTGCGCAAACTCATTTTCAATATGAGCGTCCGGTCTCCGTCGCCGAGCCAGCCAAGCAGAACTTTGTCGTAGTGGATGAGACCATCCTGGTGCGCACGCGCCCGGACATGGGTGACATCCGCCTGTATGCCGACGTATCTGGCCAACCAGGCCGCGAGGTGCAATACGTCCTGCGAACGCAGCGCGCCTCGCGCTACAGCAGTTGGACGCCTACGCGAATACTGAACAAGGGCGCGGTCGGGGGCGAAACACAATTCACCGTGGACGTCAGCGTTCCCGAATACGACCGCCTCGAACTCGCCCTCACGGCGAAAGACTTTGTCGCCCGTGCGACGGTCGAGGGCGCGGACGATGCGGCCGCCAAGACCTGGAACAATCTGGGCGCGTACTCGCTCTACGATTTTTCCCAGGAGAAGCTGGGGTCGAACAAGAACATCCGGCTGCCGGCGCCCGCGCGCTATCGCTATTTGCGCATCACTATCTCCGGCGGCGTGGCGCCCGAAGAAGTGGACGGCGCGAACATCGCCAACTTTCAGGAAGACAAAGCCCAGTATGTCGCTCTCACCGCGCAGACGCAGGTCACGCAGCGAGGCAATCACACGCTGGTGAGTTGGAATACATCTGACCGGCTGCCGGTGGAGCGCATCGTGGTGGAAGTGGCCCCCGCAGAGGTCAACTTCAGCCGCGACAGCACCTTATTCTGCGATGACCGCCCCGTCAGCAATCACGACATCAGCCGGGTCCGCTTGGTCCGCAAAGGAAGGAAGATAGAGTCGGAGTCGCTCGCCGTGGAGCCCTATGGTCTGCGCTGCAAGAGCTATCGGCTGGAGATCTTCAATGGCGACAATCCGGCGCTGCCCATCGGCAAAGTGGTCCCGATGATGCTGGAGCGACGCATCTACTTTGATCCGAAGAATGAAGCGGACTTCAAGCTTTACTATGGCGACGAAAAGACGGGCGCGCCGAAGTACGACTACGCCAAATTTTTCGAGCCGACGGAGCCCGGTCAAAGCGCGCAGGCAGCGCTCAAGCC
>JBKKBM010000165.1:0-2594 GCA_046714215.1 Terriglobales bacterium
GTCTCTGAGGTCAATACTTAGGAGCTCGAACGGGTCGTTAAGATCGGTAATCTGGGAAATCTTCAGACGACGCTTACGGATGTCTTCTAGGCCATACTTCGCGTTAAGAAAGTGAAAGACTCGCACCGTAATCCTGCTACTCACTCGTGATGTAATCTACGCTCACCGGATTCTCGAACAGTGAATAATCGCGGGTGACCACGGTGATGCCGCTTTCCGAGACAAAGTATTTCTGCTTGTCTTCTTCCACGTCGTAACCGATCACACTGCCTTCCGGGATGTGGACGTCGCGATCGATGATGGCCTTCTTGATGCGGCAATGCCGGCCAATGTTCACGTGGGAGAAGATGATGCTGGCATCCACTTCCGCATAGGAGTTCACGCGCACGTCGGGCGAGACGATGCAATTGGTGAGCGCGGCGCCGGAGATGATGCATCCCGCGGAGACGATGGAATCGATAGCCTGGCCGGTGCGTCCGGGCTCGCCAAAGACGAACTTCGCCGGCGGATACTGCCGCTGATGCGTGCGCAGCGGCCACGCCTTGTCATAGAGGTTGAAGATGGGCGAGACCGCGACCAGGTCCATGCTGGCCTCGTAATAGGCTTCGAGTGTGCCCACATCGCGCCAGTACTGCGCCTCTTTGTGATTCTCGTCGATGAAGTTGAACGAGTAGACCTTGTAGTCGGCGAGAATCTTGGGCAGGATGTCATGCCCAAAGTCGTGCGACGACTCCGGATCTTCGGCATCCTTCAACAGCGCGGGCAAGAGCACGTCGGTATTGAAGAGGTAGACGCCCATGGAGCCCGACACCATCTTGGGGTTATAGGGCGAGCGCAGCTTGGTCTCTTTCGGCTTCTCCTCAAAACCGCAGACGCGGCCGGTGCGGTCGACATCCACGCAGCCGAAGCGCGCCGAATCACTGGGTTCGACCAAGATAGTGGCCAGAGTGACGTCCGCATCCGACTCGCGATGCTGCTTCAGCATCAGCTCGTAATTCATCTTGTAGATGTGGTCGCCGGAGAGGATGAGCACATGCTTGGGCTGCTCACTGCCAATGGAATAGATGTTCTGGTAGACGGCATCCGCCGTGCCCATGTACCAGTTGTCGCTCACCCGCTTCATGGGCGGTAGAATCTCGATGAATTCCCCCAACTCGCGCGCCACCGCATTGCCCCAACCTTCACGGATGTGGCGGTTTAGGCTGAGCGCCTTGTATTGCGTGAGGATGAAGATCTTGCGCAGGTCAGAGTTGATGCAGTTGGAGAGCGTGACGTCGATGATGCGGTAGATGCCGCCGAAGGTCACCGCTGGCTTGGCGCGGTCCCGCGTGAGGGGATAAAGCCGTTCCCCCGCGCCACCAGCTAACAGGACTCCCAGGGTGTCTTTCATGCTTGCTTTTCAGTGCTTACTTGCAGGCCACTCAATGTGCCATTTTCCGTGCGCGCACAGATGCGGCCCGCACGATCAGCGCAAAAATTGATGGTAACACAGCAGATTGAGATGGAAATCGGAGGGAATTACAGACAGAAACGCGGCGTCCGCACTGGGTGGACCGCCGCTGATGTTGAGGAAAGACCGCGTCGCGTTAGGCGGCGTCGTCTACGGAGATGCGGAGAGATTTCAGGAAGCGCAGGTCCTGCGCGTTGACCTTCAACTCAGTTGCTTCCTGCATCGGCATCTCAGTCACATTGCTGGGGGCGCCTTCCGCGACTTGGCTATCTTCGCCGTTTTGGCGGTTGAATCCTACCGTCGCCTCGAGCACCAGGAAAACGTCATAGCCCTCGTCTTTGATCCGCCCGATCACGTTGGCGATCTGCTCGGAGTTCGAGAGCGTCTCGTTGATGGCGTCGCCCAGTTCCTTGATGCGATTTTTCATAGGTTTGCTCAAAGGGCCCCACTTCCGTTGGCCGGCTGGTTGGCCGGCGTACTCATTGTGATGCACCCCCCGGAAGTATGGTTTGGTAAGGGGCAAGCTTTTTACCCGTCCGGCCATGTACCCCAGGTTGGGCCTTGGATCCAGGCAGACTGCGCTCGGATATGCGGCCCCCACTGCTAGAATCCAGGGCAGTGCTCAATACTTACAGTGCTTCCAGATGACTGACCCCACTGCCAGTCCGCATATTCACCGTGCCGCCGGACGGGTCGCGGGCCGCGCCTTTCGGCGCAACCGCATTGTGAACGCCTCGCTGACCGCCGGGAATCGCGTTCTATCTTCCCTGAGCCGCGTGGCCCATGCGTTGTTCCTCGAGACCATGGGACTGTTCTTCCTGTTGTTCGCTTTGACCGGCGGGGCCGCTACGTATCGCTCCTATCGCACTTACAGCGCCGGCGAAACCAGCATCGAGCGCGTGATCCTGGGCGTACTATTCACCGCACTGTTTGCATATTTCTCCGCGTCGTCTTTCTGGCGCGCGAGAAGGCGCCAGAAGTCCGGAGAAACAAAGTGAAAGACCGCACCAAAGACCGGCTACACCAGGCCGCTTACAAAGAGGCGACCCAGCCCGTCTACGGGCCTGACGACCGGGTCGGCTTCGACCATGACCGCGACCTCAACTTTCCCGGCCAGTTTCCCTACACCCGCGGCGTGCAGCCC
>JBKKBM010000166.1:0-3018 GCA_046714215.1 Terriglobales bacterium
GTCTCGCACTTTGGCGATGTGTGGCTGGGCAAGGGCATAGTCCGGGCCAAGGACACACCGAACTTATCGGCAACCGCATTGGCACCTTCTCCGTGCTGAACGTAATGCGCCTCATGCAGGAGATGGACCTCAGCATCGAGGAAGTGGACGCGCTCACGGGCACGGCGGTGGGCTGGCCGAAGTCGGCTACGTTCCGCACCATCGACTTGGTGGGGCTGGATATTTTGGGGCACGTCGTCGGCAACATGACCAAGAACGTGAAAGACGAACGTTCAGAGCTGCAAGTGCCCGCGTTCTACCAGAAGATGCTGGAGAAGAAGCTGCTGGGCGACAAGACCAAAGGCGGCTTCTACAAGAAAACCAAAGGCGCAGCCGGCGATGAGCGTATGGGTATCGATTGGAAGACGCTGGAGTATCGGCCGCTGCAGAAGGCAAAATTCGCCGCGCTGGAGATGGCGAAGAACGTGGAGAACACAGGCGAACGCCTCCGCATGTTGCTGGGGGGCGATCCAGCCAAAGACAAGGCCGCGGCGTTTTACTGGATGTCGCTAAGCGATTTATGGAACTACGCGGCGAATCGCATTCCGGAGATCTCAGACACGGTCGTCGAGATCGATCGCGCGATGAACACCGGATTCAACTGGGAGATGGGGCCATTCGAACTATGGGATGCCGCGGGAGTGGAAGCCACGGTCGCGCGCATGAAGAAAGAAGGCAAGCCCGTCGCCGCCAACGTTGAAAAGCTGCTGGCGGCGGGGAAGAAGGCGTGGTACATCGACGATCCCAAGTCGCCGAGCGGGCGCGCGTTTTTCGATCTGGCCAGCGGGCAATACAGGCCCATCGAGGTGTCGCACGGCGTGTGGTCGGTCGAGGTTGCGAAAAAGACCAACGACAAAGCGGTGGTGAAAAAGAATTCGGGAGCGTCGCTGGTCGACCTGGGCGATGGCGTGGCCTGCCTCGAGTTTCACAGCAAGATGAATTCGCTGGGTGGCGACATCGTGCAGATGGTGTCGTCGTCGCTGAAACCGGGTGGTCCGGTGGAGCAGTTTGACGCCGTGGTGATCTATAGCGACGCCGCAAACTTCAGCGTGGGCGCGAACATCATGCAGTTGTTGCTGGCGGTGCAGGAAGGCGAGTGGGACGAGGTCGACATGGCCATCCGCCAGTTTCAGGGCATGACGCAGTTGATCAAGTTCTGTCCGAAGCCGGTGGTGGGTGCGCCGTTTGGGATGTGTCTGGGCGGCGGCACGGAGATCAACCTACACGCGGCGGCCCGGAATCCGCACATCGAGCTCTATATGGGATTGGTGGAAGTGGGCGTCGGCCTCTTGCCCGGCGGCGGTGGATGCAAGGAGATGACTCTGCGTGCGGTGGATGCCGCGACTTCGATCCGTCCTGATGGGCGCGGCGAATCGGTCGAACTGATGGAGGCGATGAAGAAAGCCTTTGAGACGGTGGCGACGGCGAAAGTATCGACGTCAGCGCATGAGGCGCGCGGGCTGGGCTTTGTCAGCGATTCCGACCACATCTCGATGAATCGCGAGCGCGTGCTGACGGACGCGAAGTCGAAGGCGCTGGAGCTGGCGAGAGAGGGTTACAAAGCGCCGGTGATGCGGACAGACATCCCCGCACCGGGCGAAAATATTCTCGCAACGCTCAAGTTGGGCGTCCATCTGATGCGGCAGGGTGAGTTCATCAGCGACCACGAGTTGAAGATCGGTAACAAGGTTGCGGAAGTGCTGTGCGGAGGCGCGGTGTCGCCGGGAACGCTGGTCAGCGAGCAGTATCTGCTGGACCTAGAGCGCGAGGGATTCAAGTCACTCTGTGGCGAGAAGAAGACGCAGGAGCGGATCCAGTACACATTGAAGACAGGCAAGCCGCTGAGGAATTAGGAGCCGAGTATGCGAGAAGTAGTCATCGTAAGTGCGGTACGGACACCGGTAGGCAAGGCATATAAAGGGACGCTACGGGTGACGCGTCCGGACGACCTGGCGGCGACGGCCATCAGCGGCGCGCTGGCGCGGGTACCGCAGCTCGACAAGCAAGAGATTGAGGACGTCGTCATCGGCTGCGCGATGCCCGAAGCCGAGCAGGGCATGAATGTGGCGCGCATCGCGTCGTTGCGGGCGGGGCTGCCGGTAGAGATATCGGCGATGACGGTCAATCGATTCTGCGCGTCCGGCTTGCAGGCCATTGCGATTGCGGCGGACCGCATTCGGTCGGGCGCGTGTGATGTGATCGTCGCCGGCGGGACCGAGTCCATGACGATGATTCCCATGGGTGGACATAAAGTGAGTTGCAACCCGTGGCTGGTGAACAATTATCCGGACGCGTATCTTTCGATGGGCTTGACGGCGGAACGGCTGGCGCAACGCTTTGGCATTACGCGCGAGATGGCGGATGAGTTCTCACTGAACAGTCACAAGAAGGCGATCGCAGCCATCAAAGCCGGCAAGTTTGCCGATGAGACCGTCCCGGTCTCGGTGACCTACAGCACTCCGAACGGCAGTAAGCCGAAGCAGCAGACGATTGAGTTTTCCATCGACGAGGGCCCACGCGGAGACACGACTTTAGAAGCCCTTGCAGGGTTGCGGCCGGCTTTTCACATGAAGGGAACCGTGACGGCAGGGAATTCGTCGCAGATGTCCGATGGCGCGGCGGCGGCGGTCGTCATGTCAGCGGAGCGCGCGAATGCGCTGGGCATCACACCGCTGGCGCGGTTCGTGGCCTTCGCCACTGCGGGATACAAGCCCGAAGAGATGGGGCTAGGACCGGTCTATGCTATCCCCAAAGCGCTGAAGCTGGCGGGATTGAAGTTGGCTGATATCGACGTCTTCGAATTGAATGAAGCGTTTGCGGCGCAGGCGCTTTCCGTCATCAAAGAGGGAGGGCTGGATCCGGCGAAGATCAATCCCAACGGCGGCGCGGTGGCGTTGGGGCATCCGCTGGGATGCACCGGCGCCAAGCTCACAGCGAGCATCATACGGGAGTTGAAACGCCGCAAAGGGAAGTATGGCA
>JBKKBM010000167.1:0-3417 GCA_046714215.1 Terriglobales bacterium
GGTCTATGCGATTCCAAAGGCACTGAAGCTGGCGGGATTGAAGCTCGCGGACATCGACGTCTTCGAATTGAATGAAGCTTTTGCCGCGCAGGCGCTATCCGTGATCAAAGAAGGTGGGCTGGATCCGGCAAAGATCAATCCGAATGGCGGCGCGGTGGCATTGGGGCATCCGCTGGGGTGCACCGGAGCCAAGCTCACGGCGAGCATCATACGGGAGTTGAAACGCCGCAAAGGGAAGTATGGCATCGTGACGATGTGTGTGGGCGGGGGTATGGGCGCGGCGGGGATCATCGAGAATCTGAATTAACCACGAAGGACACAAAGGACACAAAGGAAAGCTGAACAAGGGATTACTGCTCGATGGTCCCAAGGCTAAAGAACACTTATGACTTGGATTAATTGCCAAGCCAGATGAGAAGCTAAATGGGTAGTGCACCACAGCCGACGAGGCTGTCCTTTGACCGCGCAGCAGGTCAGCAAGGCAGTTATCCTAAAGCCCAAGTAATCTCCTATCTCCGATTGAGCGGCAAGAGCTTGGGATTACTGATTAACTTCAACGTTGTTCATCTGCGTGACGGGATCAAGCGCTTTGTTCAGGGCAGCACGTGGAAGACCTGATTCCCTTCGTGTCCTTCGTGGTTAAGCGACTTTAAGTTTCTGGTCGAGGAGAAGAAACATGGCAACGGCAACTGTTCCCAAGGTAAAGATTGCGGGTGGCAGCTTCCTCATCGAGGAGCGCCAGCTCGACGAAGTATTCACTGTCGAAGATTTTTCTGACGAGCATCGGCAGATCGCGCAGACCACCGACGAGTTTGCGCGCAATGAGATCGTGCCTATGATCGAGCGCATCGAGCACAAGGAGTGGCAGGTCTCGCGCGACCTCATCAAGAAGGCCAGCGAACTCGGGCTCACTTCGGTCGATATCCCCGAAGAATACGGCGGGTCAGATATGGACAAGATCTCGTCGTCTATCATTGCCGATCGGATTGCCGTCTCTGGCAGTTTCAGCGTGACCTGGGGCGCGCACGTTGGTATCGGCACGCTGCCGATCGTTTATTTTGGGACCCCAGAGCAAAAGCAGAAATACCTTCCCAAACTCGCTAACGGCGACTGGGTGGGCGCGTACGCGCTGTCCGAGAACACTTCCGCGTCTGATTCGCTCAATGCGCGGACGAAGGCGGTCCTCTCGCCCGATGGAAAAGAGTGGATCCTCAATGGCGAGAAGATGTGGATTACCAACGCGAACTTTGCCGACCTCTACATCGTTTTCGCGAAAGTGGATGGCGAGAAGTTCTCAGCGTTCATCATCGAGCGGAATGCCCCCGGATTCTCCGTAGGGGCGGAAGAAAAGAAGCTGGGTATCCGCGGCTCCTCGACGGCGCCGCTTATCCTCAACGACTGCCGTATCCCCAAGGAAAATTTACTGGGTGACATCGGCAAGGGACATATCATCGCATTCAACACCCTGAACATTGGCCGCTTCAAACTGGGTGCGGGCGTGGGGGGCGGGGCGCGCAATGCGCTGGGCAACGCTATTGGCTATGCCAAGGACCGCAAGGCCTGGGGCAAGAGCATCTCTGAATTCGGATTGATCCAGGAGAAGCTGGCCAACATGGCGGTGGGCGTTTATATCGGCGAGTGCATGGCCTATCGCACTATAGGCATGATCGACGCAGCGCTCTCTGACATCGACAAGAAGGACCCCGACGCTTCCACCAAGATCCGCAAGGGCATCGAGGAGTACGCGGTGGAATGTTCCATCCTCAAAGTCTGGGGATCGGAGATGATCGATTACGTGGTGGATGAAGTGGTGCAGATCTACGGCGGATACGGCTTTGTGGAAGAGTATCCGGCGGAGCGCGCCTATCGTGACGCGCGGGTCAATCGCATCTTCGAAGGCACCAACGAGATCAATCGCATGATCATCACGGGATGGCTGATGAAGCGGGCGATGAAAGGTGAACTCGCGCTCATGCCCGCCATCAAAAAGCTGATGGATGAGGTGTTAGCCGGTCCGCAGATGGGTGAGCCGCTCGAAGGCCCCCTCGCGGCGGAGCGGACGCTGATCGCCAATGCCAAGAAGGCTGGACTGATGGTCTCCGGCGTGGCCACGCAGAAATACATGATGGGGCTGCAGGACCAGCAGGAAGTCATGGGCGCAATGGCGGACATGATCACTGAGGTCTACGCGATGGAGTCAGCCGTGCTGCGCGCGCACAAGTTGATCGCGAAGAAGGGCGAGGCGGCGGCGGAGAACGCGGTCAACATGACGCGGGTGTATCTGGCTACTTCCATCGACAAAGTGGAGTCAGCGGCGAAGAAGGTGCTGGCCGCGTGCGCTGAAGGCGATATGCTACGGACGCAGATGACCATCCTGCGGCGCTTGTTCAAGAATGAACCGATCGACAGCATAACTTTGCGGCAGAAGATCGCGGCCAAGGTGCTGGAAGCGGGCAAGTATGTGATGTAACCCTGTTTTTCTCCACAAAGGCCGGCCCGCTTTGGTTTTGCAAGGGGAGCCGGCCTTTCTTTTTGCAGGAGCGGCGTGAGGCAACAGCCACCGCGCCAATCGGCTCTAATCAACAGAGACACCGGGGAGGCTTACTATGCAGGATCGAGATTGGAAACGTTTGGTAATGGTCGGCTCATTCGCCGCGGCGGCGGTGCTGGTCTTCACCGGAAAACGCACGGCGGCCTTGGCCGCAGCCGGCGTAGGCCTGGCTACATTGGCGTCAGAGCACCCGGAAAAGCTGCAGATGGTGTGGGACGCGGCGCCGGGCTACATCGAAAAGGGTTCGCGGCTGGTGAACGAGGTTGGCGGCCTGGTGGAGAAGATCGCGGAGAAGGGTTCGCGCATCCAGGGCTTCCGTCACGGCCGGACGTCGGTACCGGACTATCTGACATAGGCGTCAATTCCTTAAAGCCAATACCTAGACTTCAATCCCCAGCAGCGCTTTGCCTTCCGCGCTGATGCGCTCCGGTCCCCAGGCCGGAGTCCAGATGAAATTCACGGCCACGCTCTGCACGCCAGGCAGGGCTTCAATGGTGCGCTTGACCGAATCGCCGATGGTGACGTGCGAAGGGCAACCGGGCGAGGTCAAGGTCATATCCACTTCCACATCCTGTAACGGCTCCGCCGGGGGCGGGGCTAGTTCCGAGGCCATTTCCATGGCCGGCTTGATGCGGACCTCATAGACCAATCCCAAGTCAACAATGTTAACGGGGATCTCCGGGTCGAAGACTGACTTCAATTCCTGACGGATCTGCTCTTCACCAATCATGACTGTATCCAGTCTACCAGTACAAATGATTTAACCCACAAACAGCAATCCCCGGCAGCTGTTTAGCTGTCGGGGACGCTTGTACCATCTGATCCCGCTTCCACCACCGCACCGTTTCCCCCAGGATTTAATGCGG
>JBKKBM010000168.1:0-9839 GCA_046714215.1 Terriglobales bacterium
GGTCAACATGACCAACATCCCCAAGGACAAGGTCGCCTTCGGCTCCACCATCAAGGTCTATGACAACACCAAGGACGAAGAGATCGTTTACAAGCTGGTGACGAGTGAAGAGTCAGATGTGACGAAAGGGCTGATCTCGACGACCTCGCCGATCGGGCGCGCGCTCATGGGCAAGAAAAAAGGCGACACCGTGACCGTGGTCACGCCCAACGGACCGCGCGACCTGGACATCATCAAGCTGACGACGATCCATGATGTGTAAGGCTTTCAAGTGTAAGACATGAGCTGGACAGGAACATTTGGCCGCGGTTCGCGGGTCCTCTTATATGGGATCGTGCGCGGGCTTGCGCTCACGCGCATATCGCCGAATGTCCTCACGTTGCTCGGGCTGGTGATCAACGTGATCGCGGCCATGCTCTTCGGTTACGCCGGCGGCGAAGACCATTGGCGGATGTTCCTCTACGCCGGGTTGGTGATCATCGGCGCGGGCATCTTCGACATGGTGGACGGGCGCGTGGCCCGCGCCACCAACCAGGTCACGGTCTTCGGCGGGTTCTTCGATTCGGTGATCGACCGCTACAGCGACGTCGCCCTCTTCTTCGGACTATTGGTGTTTTACGCGCGCGCGGGACGGTTCTTCTATATCGGCCTGGTGGCGTTCGTGATGCTGAGTTCGGTGATGGTGAGCTACACGCGGGCGCGGGCGGAGTCGCTGATCGGAAGCTGCAAGGTGGGGTTCATGGAGCGTCCGGAGCGGATCGTGCTGATCATTATTGGCGCGCTGTTCGAGAAGTGGGGCGCGATGGCGCCGGTGCTGTGGGTGCTGGCGTTGCTCTCGACCATCACCGTGATCCACCGCATCCTCTACACCTATCAGCAGACCACGGGGATGGAAGCCGCGGCCAAGCTGGATCAGAGCGCGGCCGGCAAAGCGACCTAGCGACACTGCTTCGCCTTCCCGCTTCGACTCTTCGTTTCTTGCGGGTGAGATCGAGGCTCTCACCAATCTGCCGAAGGCTGCCTCTGCCTGCATGGCAATGCCAGTCAGCGCGAAGTCGCAGTTAGCAGTACAATCGGCGGGAACGAAGACCTGCCTCAATGGCCAATCCCGCACAACCCATACTCCTGATCCACGGCGGCGCGTGGAATATCCCTGACGACATGGTTGAAGCCCATCGCACCGGCATCCGCAACGCCCTGGCTGCCGGCTGGAAGGTCCTGGAAGCCGGCGGCTCGTCGCTGGACGCGGTAGAAGAAGCCGTCGTCGTGATGGAAGACGATGACACCTTCGACGCCGGCCTTGGCAGCTTCCTCACCCGCGACGCCCACGTCCAGATGGACGCGATGCTGATGGACGGTGGCACGCTCCGGGCCGGCGGCGTCGGATGTGTGGAGCGCGTGCGGAATGCCATCCGGCTGGCGCGGATCGTGCTGGAGAAGAGTCCGCATGTGTACTTCGTCGCGGAAGGCGCTGAGCGCTTTGGCGAAGAGCACGGCATCAAGCTGATCGACAATGCCGAGTTAGTCATCCCGCGCGAGCTGGAGCGCCTGAAGGCAGTCCAGGCCCTGGCGGCGAAGGGTATTCCGGATTCGACCTTTGCTCCGGCGGAATTCAGCGTCGAAACGTCCAGCCATGACACGGTCGGCGCGGTTGCCTTGGACGCTAAGGGCAACATCGCGGCGGCGACGTCGACTGGCGGCACGGTGAATAAGACGCCTGGTCGCGTGGGCGATTCCAGCCTGATTGGCTGTGGCTGTTATGCGGACAACGAGAGTGCCGCGGCGAGCTGCACCGGTTGGGGCGAGCCCATCATGAAGCTGGTGTTGGCGAAGGCGGCGGCGGACAAGGTGGTGCGCGGGCAGTCGCCCCAGCAGGCGTCGAAGCAGTGCATCGACATGATGAAGTCGAAGCTGAATGGCCACGGTGGCATGATCCTGTTGGATCGCAATGGCAAGATCGGCATCGCGTATAACACCCCGCGAATGGCGTGGGGATGGAAGAACGCGGCTGGCGAAGAGTTTGGAGTGGAGCGCTAATGGCCTCTCCAGCGACCCTTCGCCCCAGCCAAACCCGTGGTTACAGGTCATTTACTCCACTGAATCCCCATTCAGTTCGTGCTTGCCTTCCCCTTACAAGTGATGTAAAAAGTTGCACACTCTGTTTCTTGAGATGGCCGTCGAGGGCAAGCCTTGCCCAGGGGAGCCGGACCCGGGACGTCAAGTCCTATCGCAGCAGGCTATAAATCGTGCCGCAGCCGGCGGCAAAAATCCGGACAAGACTGTACCAATCAGGATGGATGCTATGAAGCGAATGATGAACGTTGCTTGCTGGATGACTTTGATGGTATTGCTGGCGACCGCGGCTGTTGCGCAGAACGCCGCCACCGCCGACTTGCGCGGCACGGTATCAGATCCGAACGGCGCGGTAGTGTCCAATGCGACGGTGACAGTCCGTGACGAGTCAAGGAACTTTGAGCGCACGGTGAAGACCGATGCCGAAGGTAATTACCTGTTCACCCTGCTGCCGCCAGGGAACTACACCCTGACGGTGGATTCGGCGGGCTTCGCCAAGGTGAAGGCGACTGATGTGAAGCTGAACATCGGGCAGACAGCGGAATTGCCGATCGCGCTGAAGGTGGCCGGGTCCACGACCGAACTGACCGTAACGACGGAAGCGCAGTTGGTAGAGACCAACCGCAGCTCGGTGGCGACTACCGTAGACCAGCAACGCATCGACAACCTTCCCATCAACGAACGCAGTTATCTATCGTTCGCGCTGACGACCTCCACGGTGGGGCGCGACAATGGGCGCGCGATCGGGCCGGCACCGACTTCCGGGCTCAACATTGGCGGCCAGCGTGGCCGCTCGACGCTGGTGCAGGTGGACGGCGCAGACAACACTGACACTTCGGTGAACGCGGCACGCTCGACTCTGAGCCAGGAAGCAGTGCAAGAGTTTCAGGTGGTGACGAACTCCTACGCGGCGGAATATGGACGCGCGTCCGGGGGTGTGGTGAACGTGGTCTCCAAGAGCGGCAGCAACGTGCTGCACGGGAACCTGTTCGGATTCCTGCGGCACCGCAGCTTCCAGGCGAAGAATGCTTTTTCACCCATCGACAACCCGCCTTACACGCGCACTCAGTACGGCGCGACGCTCGGCGGGCCGATCGTGAAGGACAAAACGTTTTACTTCGGTTCGTTCGAACAACGTCGGAGACAGGAATCCGGTTTCTTCACGAGTGATGTGGCAGCGGGACTGGGATCGAGCGCCACGATTCCCGTGATTCCGGGCTTAAACCCCTTGCTGCGGACGTTCACGAATCTGACCAGCGCGCAAGCGACCTTCATCAATACCTTGGTGGGCAGCGGCGTTCCCGCCAACATCTGCGCGGCGCGGACGTACGCGTTCATGGCCAGCACCGGTGGAAACCTCGGCTTGACGGGAACGACGGCCCAGGCCAGTCCCAACGACGGCAGCTTGTGTCCCGCGTTCAGTCCCATAGCGCCCGGCGTGATCGGTCCGCGCTTCCTGCTTTCGGGAGCGCCGATACCGAGCGGCACGGTGAATGCGGCGGGGTTGCCCATCGCATTCCGGCCCTTGACCCAATTGCAGCGGATCTTCCCCGTATCGGAAGGGACTACGTTCACTTCGTTACGGCTTGACCACCGCTTCAACCCCAGCCATCAACTGTCGCTCCGCGGAGGCTTCAATCCCAGCAAGATCTCGGGTATTCAAGTGGAATCGCAGAACCAGGCACTGGGACAGAATGACTTTTCCCGCACTGGTTTGCAGCAATTCCGCGATTGGTCCGGAGTGGCGGGACTGAACTCGACTTTCGGCAGCCACATAGTGAACGAAGCGAATTTTAATTATGGCCGACGCTCAGCCGCTTTCCGTTCCCAGAACGGCGATGCAGTGGCGGTGAATATCGCGGGTACAGCGTTCTTTGGCCGCGAGTTGTTTTCCCCGGTCAAACGAGTGGAAGAGCGGTACCAGATCCGCGACAACGTGAGCTGGCTGGTGGGCAAGCATGTGATTAAGTTCGGCGGCGACGTGAACTTTGTTGATATTACCGCTAATTTTGAACTGAACTTCTCCGGCTTGTTCAACTTCGGCGGTCTGGGCGCATCCAACCTGATCCCCCCATTGACGACCGCTCCGGCATTCACTCCGGTGCAGCAATACGGCCTCGGGTTCCCTTCGAACTATATCCAGGGATTCGGCAATCCGAACAGCGCGGTGACAAACAAACCCATCGCGTTCTTTCTGCAGGACAGCTGGCAGATCCATCGGAACCTGACGCTCAATATCGGGGTGCGCTATGACAACGAACTGACGTCGAAGATCGGCCCTGTGGGCGTGACTGATCCGCTGTCGGGGATCGTGCTGAGCGCTTCCGATCTGCTGGCGGCGCAAGATGCCATGAACGCGCAGCAGGGATTCCCGCGCGACAATAACAACATTGCGCCACGCTTTGCCCTGGCCTGGGACCCGTACGGGACGGGCAGGTCTGTCTTTCGCGCGGCGTATGGCTTGTTCTATGACCATCCGCTGGCGGCGATCGCCTTCAACTCGGACATCGCCGATGCGGCCCAGCAGCAGCAACTCGTCTCCCTGCCGGGAAGTCCCGCCCAAACGGCAAGCTTGAATGCGACCCAGATCTTCATGGGTACGGTGTGTGCTCCGGGACGCACGGCGAATACGGCGATCTGCCCCGCAGGCGTGAATACTCCAGGCGTGGCGGCTACGGCGCAATACCAGTTCGGACGGATGCGGTTCAACGACCAGACTTTCCCGGGATTTGGTCCGGTACTGCCGTTCACGCTGCACGTGGCTAAGGATTTCGAATATGCCTATGCCCATCAAGCCAGCGCCAGCTTCGAGCATCAGTTCACCGATGACGTCTCGTTGTCCGTGGGCTATCTCATGGTGGGGACGCGGCACCTGCCTCGGCCGATCGATGTGAACGCTCCTCAGACCGACTTGCTGATACAGAACTTCCAGCGATTTGCTGGACGTTTGCCGGTGAATACGACCGAGGCGCAGGCATTCAGCGTGCCGTTGGCGAGCGGCTTCAATGCGACCACCGGACAGACCTATACGGTCGTAGTTCCCGGATTTATCGCGATCAACAATGCTACTGGGCTTCGGTTCGTGAACGCGGCAGCCGCGAACTTCTTCCGGCCCAACGCTCCCAACTACTTCTTAGTGCGGGCGCTGACGGGCCTACCCAAGGCGACGTTTGACACCCTTCTGGCCGGCAGTCTGCGGACTCCGGGAGTGTTGTCGCCATATGGCTCGATCAACATGCAGAGCTCGAATGGGACTTCCAACTATCACGCGATGAACGTGGATCTGAAAAAACGATACAGTCGAAACCTCCAGTTCCTGGCGTCGTACACTTGGTCGCACTCGATCGACGATTCCTCTGATCTGCAGACGTTACTGTTGCCTCAGGACAACCGCAATCTGCGGGCGGAGCGTTCGAACTCGCTCTTCGACCAGCGGCACCGCTTTGTCTTCAGTGGAATACTGACCAGCCCCACGGATTGGAGAAGCGGAGGAGGAGTAAAGTCGTTCTTCGCCGACTTCACCATCGCGCCGGTCGTGGAGATGTCCGCTGGACGCCCTTTCAACATTCTCTCCGGCGTGGACACGAACGCCGATCAATCCAATCAGACTGATCGCCCGAATGTGAGCGCGGCTGGGGTGTTGTCATTGCCCGCACCGTTCACCACTGGCAATCTGGGACGCAACGCCGGTATCAGCCGCGGCTTCGCGCAAGTGGATCTGCGCATCAGCCGGGCCATCCGCATTACCGAACGGCTGAAACTCGATGTGATCGCGGAAGGGTTCAACCTATTCAACCGCTTCAATCAAGCCGGCTCGTCCCCCTTCCTGAACGATGTTGCGGCCTTTAATCAGCGGAGGGGAGATAGCTTCTACAGCCGTCCTACGGCAGCGTTTGATCCGCGGCAGTTCCAGTTCGGGTTGAAGCTGGGCTGGTAGATTGGTCTTGGAAGAAGCCCTGGCTGCGGCCAGGGCTTCTTCTTTTGGGTTGAAAAAGATTGGAACCACGGGAACACAGAGTTGTGTTCTCTGGGGTTGGCGCACCCCGGGGAGAGATTGAGACGGTATACTGCCGCACATGAAACCGAAGGCTGAGAATCGCGGTGCGGGCACGCTGGCGGTGCATGCGGGCGAAGACCGTCACGGGCGGGCGGCATCCTTGACCACCGAAATCGCGCAGACAGCGGTATTTGTCTTGCCCAAGGTAGCCGACCTGCGGGCGATCGTGACAGGCAAGGCGCAAGGGTTCTATTACACGCGCAATGCCAACCCAACCACGGCTGCGGCGGAGGAGAAGATCGCGGCCCTGGAAGGCGGCGCGGGCGGGGTGGTGACGTCGAGCGGAACGTCGGCGGCGCTGGCTGCAGTGTTAGCCGTCTGCGAGGCGGGCGATGAGATCGTATCGATGCTCGATATCTACGGGGGCACGCTCAAGTTGTTCGAAGGCGTTTTGGGCAAACTCGGGATCAATACCCGCTTCGTCCCTTACCGCGAGATGGGGCAAATCGAGAAACAGTGTTCACGACGGACAAAGCTGATCTTCATCGAGACCCCGACTAACCCGACACTGCGCGCGGTAGACCTGCGGGCAATCGCCAAAGTGGGCAGGAAAATAGGCGCTCGGGTACTGGTGGATAACACATTTGCAACCCCCATCCTGCAGCGTCCGCTCGAGTTCGGCGCCGACATGGTTCTGCATTCGGCTACGAAATATCTAGGCGGACACAGCGATCTCACAGCCGGCGCAGTCGTGGCGCGTGACGCGGAACTGGTGGAGAAGGTGCGGGAGATGTCGGTGGCAACCGGGGGCACCCTTGATCCGGGAGCCAGCTACCTTTTGATACGCGGTTTGAAAACATTGGAGATCAGGGTGGAGCGGGCATGTGCGAACGCGCACAAGATCGCGGCGGCCCTGAAGCGGCATCCCCGGATCGCCCGGGTGATGTACCCTGGGTTACAGGAGAATGAAGGGCACAGCATTGCGCGCAAACAGATGAGTGATTACGGGATGATGGTGTCGGTAGAAGTGCGCGGCGGGGGACGAGCGGCGGAGCGCTTCATCGACCATCTGAAGCTCTGGTATCTGGCGACCAGTCTGGGTGGGGTGGAATCGACGGTCTCGTATCCGGTGCTAGCCTCGCACGTGAACTATTCCCCGGAGCGGTTGCGCCAGTTGGATGTGTCGCCGGCAACGGTGCGCCTTTCCGTGGGCATCGAAGATGTTAGGGACCTGGTCGCCGATTTGAATCAAGCATTGAATGAGGCATAATGGCCGCCAGGCGGGCGCAAAGTGCTGAACGCCTGATCGATCCTAATCACTCCGAGGTCGCATGAATTTGCAAAGAGCCTTTAGCGTCGTGGCTATGTTGGCGCTGGCGCTGATGTGCACGGGGTGTGAGAGCAATAAGTCGCAGAAATCTCGAACCACCCCACCGCCTCAAGCTACTGCTCCCACCTTAGCTACGGAAGCGCCTAAGCCCGTGGCGCCCGCCCCGGTACTGACGCTAACCCGCCCTGATCCTGTAGACAGGATGATCCGCGACTCGGAAAAGGAATACCGGTTGGGACAGGCCAACGTCCGCGATGGGCATCTTGAAGCCGCTAAAGCGAATTTTGACCGGGCGATGGCGGCGCTGATGGAAGGTCCAGTAGAGGTCGGGAGTGACGAGCGCTTACAACGCCAGTTCAGCAAGATCGTGGAGAACGTGCACCAGTTGGAGATGGCGGCGCTGAAGGAAGGCGACGGATTCACCGAACAGAAGGCGGAGCCTGCCCCCATTGATGAAGCCAATGATGTCACTTTCCCCGTGGATCCGGCGGTGAAAGCGAAGGCGGAAGCCGAGCTGAAGGGGATCAGGTCAGACATTCCGCTAGTGATCAACGACTACGTGGCAAGTTACATTAACTTTTTCAGCACGCGTGGCAAACAGACACTGGTGAGAGGCTGGAGGCGCGCGGGGCGGTATCAGGCGATGATCCGCCGGGTGTTGTCCGAGGAGGGGTTGCCGCAAGACCTGATTTATGTGGCCCAGGCGGAGTCCGGGTTTCATCCGCTGGCCATCTCCCGGGTGGGCGCGCGCGGCATGTGGCAGTTCATGCATTACACCGCTCCAGGATACGGGCTGAAGCGTAGCTGGTGGGTAGACGACCGCCAAGACCCGGAAAAATCCACACGCGCCGCTGCGCGATATCTCAAAGACCTCTATAACCAGTTCGGCGATTGGTATCTGGCGATCGCGGCGTACAACTCCGGCGGCGGCAATGTGCAGCGCGCGGTCGAGCGCACTGGGTACGCAGACTTCTGGGAATTGTACCGGCGCAACGTATTGCCTAATGAGACGAAGAACTATGTGCCCATCATCGTGGCCATCACGATCATCGCAAAAAATCCTACCCAATACGGGTTGAGCGAATCGCTGACCGATGTCCCCGAAGACTTTGAAACGGTGACAGTGGATTATGCCGTGGACCTGCGGCTGGTGGCGGAGGCGGTGGATCAGCCGCTTGATCTGGTCGCAGAGTTGAACCCGAGCCTTCTGCGCCGGACGACGCCCAAAGATGCTACCTTCGATCTGAAATTGCCGATAGGGAGCAGGGAGCGCTACGTGGCTGCTATTGAAGCGATCCCGCGCAATAAGCGAGTCTCCTGGCGGTACCACAAAGTGGTGGCAGGTGAGTCGCTGAGCGCATTAGCGCGGAAGTATCGCACCACGCCCCAGGCGATCGCCGAAGTGAACAATCTGGACGGCGGCGAGTTGGTGGCGGAATCCAAGCTGATCATGCCGGTCGCAGGGAGGATCTCAGAGGCGGCGACTAGTTTTGCGAAAAAACCCACGCGTTATACGGTGCGCAAAGGGGACACTGTGCTGACGGTGGCCGACGATTTTGGGGTACCGGCGGAGCGGGTGCGACGCTGGAACCGTTTGAAGGGTAATAATCTACGCAAAGGCCGTACTTTGTTGATTTATAAGCCAGTTGGGCCGGGTGATCCGCCAGAGTCGACGCGCTCGGCAAAGAGCCGTAAGACCCACATTGTGCGCAGGGGTGATACGCTTGCCGCCATCGCCAACCGCTACAGTACGACGGTGGCGCAATTGCAGAAGAACAATGCGCAGGTCGGGAGCAAGCTCAAGCCCGGTGACGTGATCGTGGTGCAGCGGTAACAAAAAATGGGTGGCCGACAGTTGACAGGGTAAATCCCGCTGATAGTATTACGCTCTCGCCGCAAGACGAGCCCCAGGAGCCACAGCGTACTCCGACGGAAGCAAAGCAAAGAAAGCGGAGGTAACATGACGAGCGACGACAAAACTCTGTACGGTCGGAATGACGATGAGATGGACGACTTCAGCGACGCGAGTTACGGTGAGTCCGTGGAATCGGAGTACGAAGAAGAAGAAGAAGAGGCGATAAGTCGAGGGGCGTCGGGGGAGTCCGATGACGACGTGACGGATGACGACGATGAGGGGGTCGCACCGACTGCGGTAGCAGCCAAGCCCGCGGCTCCCGCGCCGCGAAAGGCGGCAAAACCAAAGGCTCCCAAGAAAGCGGCGAAGAAGGCAGCTAAGCCGAAAGCCAAGAAGGCAGCCAAGAAGAAGCCGGCGAAGCGGTCAGCGGCCAAACGCAGCAGCGGGGGAGCACGGAAGAAGGCAAAGCGCCCCGCGAAAAAAGTGGTCAAGAAGCCAGCGAAGAAGAAGTCAACGAAGAAGAAGAGCGCGCGCAAGAAAAAGAAGTAGGATGGGAAAGAGACAAAAGCCGCGGCCCCTTGGGC
>JBKKBM010000169.1:0-6332 GCA_046714215.1 Terriglobales bacterium
TACGTGGAGCATACCCAGATCAAGTACCTGCTGGGCCTGCTGGAGCTGCTGAAGGCAGACGTCGCGCAACTCGGAGTGGAGGTAGTCCGCGACCGCGAGTTGAAGCGCATTGCCAGTGAAGATCCCACTAAGCACTCCGCCCGCGCGGAGCACCGCAACCGGCACCGGCGGGAGGCAGGCCCCGAACCCGGCCCCGACCGCTTGCAATAAAGCGTGATCTCATAACATTGTCGAAATAAAAAGGGGAGGCGCGATTTGCGCCTCCCTTTTTCCAAACTACATCCAATTACTGCTTCGTCGAGCCTTCGGCTTTCGTTTTGTCGGCCTTGTCGCCCCAGGCGCCGCGGCGTCCTTTACCGTGTTTGCCCATGCGCGCTTTTCGGTTCGCCTTCATCTCCGTAAACTTGGTCTGCTGTTCCGGCGTGAGCAGGCTGTTCACCTGGCTCTGCGTGGATTCATGCAGCGCCTTGAACTGCTCCATCTTCTGCTCTTTGGTCAGCGACTCATTGGCGCGCAGTTCCTGGGCCTTGGTCCGCTGCTGTTCGTGCAGGTTCTTGATCTGGGTCTTCTGCGCTTCCGTCAGGCCCAGTTCGGTGGCCATCTTCTGCATGTGCTTGCCGCCCATGCGACCCATCTTGTCGCCGCGCATATGGCGTTCATGCTGTCCTTCGACCTTTTTGTCCTGGACGGTGGTTTGAGCTTCTTGCGCAACCATCGCTATGCTGAGCGTCAGGCACGCGGTGGATGCCAACATCACTTTCGTAAATCGCTTCATAAACTTTATTTTCCTCTCGTCTCGCCTATGCTCTGCGCCGGCCTACTGAACCTACAAACATGACCTGGCCGGAAAAGTTGCGGAGCTGCCCATTCAATTCATCGGTCGAACCCTTGCCCGGCGGGCGTGGTAGGGATGTATTGACAGGCTCACTCCCCAACGACGACACTGGCGCGATGAAAAACATCCTACCGGCTATCTTGTTACTTCTCTCGACGGTCACAGCCCTTGCCCAAGCCCCGGCCCCAGCCGCTCAACCGCTTACCTATATCAAGGCCGGACGCCTCTTCGACTCCACCGGCGAAGCCGTGAAAACGAACATGGTGATTGTGGTGGCGGGCGACCGCATCCAGAAGGTGAGCGCGGCCGCCGATGTCACCATCCCGCCGAACGCGCAGGTCATTGACCTCTCCAGCGCCACGGTGCTGCCCGGGTTGATCGACCTGCATGCGCACCTGGGATCGCGCGCTGACCGCTACGACGAGATCTATAACTTCAAGGACACGCCCTTCCACAGCGCCTTCGCCGGCGTGATCAATGCGCGCAAGACGCTCGAGGCCGGCTTCACCACCGTGCGCGATCTCGGTGGCTATCCGTTCCTGGCGGTGGATCTGCGCAACTCCATCACCGAAGGTTTCATTCCCGGGCCGCGCATCGTGGCCGCGGGGCCGGGTATCTCCATCACCGGGGGTCACGGCGATCTGAATAACTATGCGCCGCAAGTGCGGGTCATGATGTTTCCGGAGCAGCGCGACTTCGGCATCGCCGATGGCGTGGACCAGGTGCGGCAAACCATCCGCGCCCAGGTGAAGTACGGCGTTGACGCCGTCAAGATACTGGCCACGGGCGGCGTGCTCTCCAAGGGGACGAATCCCGGAGCCGCGCAATACACGCTCGAAGAGTTGAAGGCCGCGGCTGATGAAGCCCACACGCACGGACGCACCATTGCAGCCCATGCCCATGGCGCACAAGGCATCAAGAACGCGATCCGCGCGGGCATCGACACCATTGAACATGCCAGCTTCATCGACGACGAGGGCATTCGCCTGGCCAAGGAGCACGGCACGTATCTGGTGATGGACATCTACAACGACGATTACATTCTGGGCAAGGCCATCGAGTTCAAGATCCCGCAGGAGTTCATCGACAAAGAGAAACTAGTCGGCCGTACCCAGCGCGAGAACTTTGAAAAAGCTTTCCGCGCGGGTGCAAAGATGGCATTTGGCAGCGATTCCGGCGTCTATCCGCACGGCGATAACGGCAAGCAGTTCTTCTATATGGTGAAATTCGGGATGACGCCGGCGCAGGCCATCCGCGCGGCTACCGCGGTTTCTGCCGCGGCCATCAAGCGTGACAAGGATGTAGGCACGATTGAAGTGGGCAAGTTCGCCGACATCATCGCCGTGGATGCTGACCCGCTGAAGGACGTGACCGCGCTGGAGACGGTCAGCTTCGTGATGAAGGGCGGCAAGGTCTACAAGCAGGGCGGAAGCTGGAAGTAGGCTTAGGCGACGAGGGATCCCTACCCGCAAGGTTAGTCTCAAGGAGCCACTCGCTGCTTCGTTGCAACGAGGCTGTGTTTCTCCAGGATTCCCACCAAACGGTCTACCCAGGCTTGGTCGATATCTGTCAGATATTCCGCCGAGAGCAGGGACGCGATGTCCCTCGTGCTGCGCCTGCCGTTCATGAAGTTGATGGCTTCGTAAACGACGAGGCCGAAGTTGGGCCCATCGTCATCGGCGAAGCGGGCGCTTTGTTCGTCCCACCATTTCTTGTCATCGCCGGCGATTGATTCGAAAGCGGCGCCGTAGATGGGCAGGAGGGTGAGACGACGAGGTGGGCCGCCAAGAGATACAGTCTCGTCGGCAGGCTTAGGGCTTGAGGTCGCTGGACCTGGACGAAGCGCTACGTTACTTCTCTTTACGGCACGGCCCAGTTCGGTCATCGAAGCAGCCAGTTCCCGCGGCGCTTCGCTCATCGCCATCCACCAGGCTGCCGCCCCCGCCATTACGCCGACCCGACGGAACTCGCTGGCATCCGTTTTATCGATGTTGTCTTCGCTGGAGTGATGGGTCCAATCGGGATCGTGCCCGAACATCGATGAGGGAATCCCGAGCCCGTTGAAGATGTCATGATCGCTGCCCTGGGTGTAATCGATCATTTCCGGCTGCCAGTAGTTGCGGGTGCCGGCGGGCGCGTAGAGATTGGCGTTGCGCGTCTGCTGCATCACGTCCGTGAGCAGAGCATCGAGATATGACGGCACCGAATCCGGCGTGCGCGTGGCATACATGCGCGAATTCGTCTTGACCGTGTCTTCGCCGATCATGTCGAGGTTGATGTTGGCGATGATGCAGGCGTCCTTCTCCGACCACGGCTGCGGCTTGCGCGGGTCATCCCACTCGCCGCATCGGCGCGCTTCCGGATGATGGGTTACGTAAGCCATAGTGCCGAAGAACTCCGGTATCCACATGAAGTGGATACTGCGCTCCGGCGCGGGAATCTTCTTCTGTGCGATGAGGGAGTTGAGCGTGCGCGCTAGTTCCAGCATGCCGCCGGAGCCACTGGCGTTGTCGTTCGCGCTCCACTTGGGATGGTCGAGGTGCGCGGTGACCAGTACCTCCCGCTGCGGATCTTTCGTGCCACGGATGTAGGCGTGGACCAATGTCATGTTACCCGCGCCGAGAGTAGCGTCGATCTTGCCTTTGACGCGCACGGGTCCTGAGCGCATCAGCGACTTCAATTTCGTGTATTGGTTGGCGGAGATCTGAAAGCCGCCGCGGGTGTTCTCATACTCTTCCGCGCGCGGCCAGATGCCGTTGTAGCGGATGAGGTCGGGATATTGCGGACGGTCCGTCGCCGAGGGATAGATGACCACGCCGACCGCGCCATATTTCAAGACCGCTTTGCGCACCACGTTCGCCGCATAGCCCGAGGCCAGCGCGACTTTGCCCTTCACGTCGATGCCTTCATAGATTTTGTCCGAGGTCCCGCTGCCGACGTCCACCAACTCGCCTGACCATTCGCCCGGCTTGGAATACGTGGAGACGCACATCGGCACATCGCTGTAACGGCAGAGCCGGTAAGGTTCGAAGGCCGCGTTCCCGCCCACGCTTTCCACCCACAGTTCGCCACCGCGCATGTCCCAGGACATCGGCGAGATGTGCGTCTGGTATTTGATCTTGCCGTCGGAAGGAAACTTTTCGATGTTCGCTTCGATGCCCAAATGCTTGAGCTTGGCCAACACCATTTCCGCTGATTCCGCCATCATCGGACTGCCCTGGATGCGGTGATACTGGATGATGTGGCGGGTGTATTCCTGCGCCATCTCGCCGGAATATTCGTTGGCGATAGCTTGAAAGACCGCGCGTTTCACCAGATGTTTTTCTGGGGACGTAGACTGCGCCAGGCAAAGACTGGTGGTCGCGAGCAGGCAAAGGGTCAGCCGGAGTGATCTCATGCGCGCAAGGGTAATCGCTGCGGCGGGAGATGTCCATGAGTGGTAACCCAGGGTGGTAACCCGGCGGTCAAAGCCAATCAAGGTAGAATCAACCTCCATGGCGGGCACCAAAGAAGACGAAGACCAGGGCATAGGGATGCGCTTTGTCCGCCTCTTCCTGCCATCGCGCGAACATTCAGTGCTGTCGGCGGCGGCGCTGCTGATGGTTGCCACCATGCTTTCCCGCGTGGTCGGCTACCTGCGTGACGCTTACGTAGCCTACGCGTTCGGCGCAGGCCCCATCACGGACGCCTACGTGGCCGCATTCACTTTGCCCGACCTCATCAACCACCTGGCCAGCGGTGGCGCCATCTCCATCAGCTTTATCGCGATCTACACCCGCTACATCGCGCAGCAGCGCGAAGAGCATGCGAGCCACGCTTTCTCGGTGATCATCAGTGTGCTGGCCGTAGGTCTGGGTGTCCTGGTGTTGGCGGCGGAGATCGCTGCCCCGGCGTTCGTTACGACCATGTTCCCCGAGTTCACAGCGGAGCAAAGAGAGCTGTGCATCCGCCTCACGCGCATCCTGTTGCCCGCGCAATTGTTCTTCGTCATCGGCGGAGTAGTGGCGGCGGTGCAGCAGACGCGCCGCCAGTTCTTCATTCCCGCCTTCGCGCCCATCATCTATACGCTGTTCATCATTGGCGGCGGCATCCTGTTTGGCCCGCGGATGGGTATCGCCGCGCTGGCGTTGGGAGCGGTCACCGGCAGCTTTGCCGGCCCGTTCCTGATGAACGCGTGGGGAGCGGCGCGCACCGGCATCAACTTCCGCTTCCGCTTCCTGCCTTCTGACCCGGCGTTCCGCGAGTGGTTCAAGATGTCTGTCCCGCTGATGCTGGGGGTATCCGTGATCCTGGCGGACGACTGGATCATGCGCTACTTCGCCTCCGGGGGCGACGGCGCCATCACCCGCATCAATTACGCGAAGCGGCTGTTGCAGGTGCCGGCGGGGATGCTGGGCCAGGCCGCGGGCATTGCCACGCTGCCATTTTTTGCGCGGCTTTACTCCGAGAACAAGTTCAATGAGTATGCGGCCACGGTCAACAACTCCATCACCAAGCTGGGCGCGCTTTCGTTGCTGGCTTCCGCATGGATGGTGGCGGCCGCGGTGCCCATCGTCGACGTCGCCTTCCGGCGGGGACGCTTCGAATCCACTGACACTCTCGGCACCGCCGTATTCTTTGCCTGGTTCTCGCTCGCGCTGATCTTCTGGTCAGTGCAGGGACTCTACGCCCGCGCGTTTTATGCCGCGGGAGAGACGGTACGGCCCATGATCGCGGCCACGCTCGTCACCGTCTGTTCTATCCCGGTTTATTGGATATGCAACGAACATTTCGGGATCGGCGGACTGGCAGTGGCTTCGAATATCGCCATCTTGCTGCACACGGCCACGCTCGCCATCATGCTGCATCTGCGCGGACTGGTTGCCTTAGGCGGCCTAGACTGGCGGGAGTTGGGCAAGGCCCTCGGGGTAAGCGTGGCCGCCTTCCTGCTCAGCCGCTGGGCAGGCGAAGGGTTTGCCTATGGAGATGGCCGCTGGTTGGTACTAGGGAAGTTGCTGATGATCTCGCTGACGTGGGCCGCCGCCGTCCTGGCCGGTCTATGGCTCACACGCAGCACGCTGCTGAAACTTCTGCGTCGCTAGCGGGAACTTACCGGACGACGCGCATCTCTTTCCAGTCGTAGTCGAATTTCTGGCCACAATCCAGACACACCACGTAATGCTTGCCTGTAGGCAGGACCGGATCCCAGTCTGACCCCACGGCAGAACGGCCAACCACTGCCGCGGCGAAGGGCTGCGACGTGTTGCGATGCGAGCAGGTGATAGAGAGCAGTTGCAGCACTTTCTGGATCATCGGGTGGAACTCTTCCTAAATATCTTTAACGGGCTGAAAAACTGGGTTGCTAAAACAGGTTGCTTAAAAATGGCGGAGGCGCAACGGATCAGCGGACTGCGCCTCCACCGTTGGGGAGAAAACTTAAGCGGTGACCGCTTCTTTGGCTTTGTCGTTGATGTTCGCCGGAATGTTCGCCGGCTCTTTGCTAGGCACGTTCTGCCCG
>JBKKBM010000170.1:0-6467 GCA_046714215.1 Terriglobales bacterium
GTTTTCATGGTCAAATTCTAATGGCATATTCTATCTAATGGTCACATTCTAGATGGCACCTTCTAGAATACAATGCTCGACCATGAATGAACCGCTTCGAACCCGTCTTTACGCGAATCCCGAGGGCATTTTCTTGCATGACACCATCCTGGCGGCATGTCGCGTGCATGGGTCGCGCACCGCGGTTGTAGATACGTCGGTGGACCCGCCGCTACGGCTCTCGTATGCAGAGTATGGTGAGCGCGTAGAGCGCGTGGCCAAGGGGTTGGCGGACAGCGGCGTGCGTCCAGGCGAAGTCATCGCTATTTTTCTCGCCAACAGTTGGGAATTCGCCGTGGCCTATCACGCCGCCACGCTGGCGGGAGCAATCCCCACGTTGCTGAATCCCAGTTATCGGGAGCGGGAGGTGCGCTTCCAGTTGGAGGATTCCAGTGCCGTAGCGCTGGTCACCGATGGGCCGCTGATCTCACCAATGAACCTGGCGGGGATTCCGGGCCTGCGAAAGATCTATTGCACGCGCCAGCAGGCGGGGGGGTCGACTCCTTTCTCTGACTTGGTCCAGCCGCGGGCAGATGGACGCCTGCCGGATCCGGTGGCCGATGCGCGAACGACTCTAGCGGCGCTGCCATACTCGAGCGGCACCACCGGGCTGCCCAAAGGGGTGATGCTCTCGCATCACAACCTGATGGCGAATGCGTACCAGCGCATCCCTCCGGGGGAAGAGATCGCACCGGCCAAAGACGATGTCACCCTCTGCTTTCTTCCGCTGTATCACATCTATGGACTGAATGTAATCCTGAACCCTGTACTGCTGGTGGGTGGCACGGTGGTGCTGATGCCGCGCTTCGACGTAGAGAAGGCGTGTTCGCTGCTGCACTCGGAGAGCGCGACGTTTCTGCCCATGGTGCCACCGGTGATGAATGCGCTGAGCCATGCCGCGGAGAAAGGGTTTTTCCCGCGGGAACATCATGTGCGCTTTGGGAAATCGGGCGCCGCGCCGCTGGCGCCGGAGCTGCCGCGTCGGTTCGAACAGCTGACTGGCATCCGCGTGGTGCAGGGCTATGGCATGACGGAGGCCTCGCCGGTCACGCATATGGGCTTCCTGGAGCCGGGACTGTATCGTCCCGATAGCATCGGGCACCCGGTAGCAGAGACGGAGTGCCGCATCGTAGATGGCGATGGCCACGACGTTGCCCAGGGTCTGCCGGGGGAGCTGCTGATGCGGGGGCCGCAGTTTATGAGCGGGTATTGGAAGAACCCGGCAGCGAGTGCGGAGGTGCTGCGCAATGGCTGGTATTGGTCGGGCTATGTGGCTGTGCGCGACGCCGACGGTTTTTACCGCATCGTCGACCGCAGCAAGGAGATGATTAAGTACAAAGGCTTCCCCATCGCGCCGGCGGAGGTGGAAGCGGTGCTGATGGAGCACGCCGCGGTACACGATTGCGGAGTGATCGGAAAAGCTGACGCCGATGCGGGGGAGATCCCCATCGCCTTCATCGTGGCGCGGGAGCACGTCGCCGCTGACGGCCGGCTGGGCTCGGAACTCTGCGGATTTGTAGCCGAGCGGCTTACCGGCTACAAACAGCCGCGCGAGGTGAGGTTCGTGAGCGCGATCCCGCGCAATCCCTCGGGCAAGATCCTGCGCAAGGACTTGCGGTCGCAGCTTTAGTACGGCTGCTATTATCGCGCGATGCGCTTGTTGGTGCTCATGCTGCAGGTGTTCCTGACCGCATTCGGACTGACCCAACCGCAGCCGCATCAAGAAAAGAAAGACGCGCTGTTTTTTCTCGGGACCATGGTGGTATTGGCATTGCTGCTGGCGGGCGCGATATGGCTGGTGCTGAACCTGGCCAATCTGTCGCGCTAAGAGCTTCCGACAATCTCTCCGGGAAATGCCCCAAAAGGAAAACCTCGCTCGGGGCGAGGTTTGCGGAATCAGATACTACCCTGCCTACTTCTTCTTCTCGTAGATAGAGTACTGCTCCTGCGGGCGCTTCATCTTGATCTCAATCTCAAAGGTGCCCTTGTTGATCTCGTAATCTTCGCCAAAGGTCTGGTAACCGGGGGCGATGACCTGCACGCGGACCTTTCCATAAGGGATGCCGGGATAGGTGGTCTTGCCGGAAGAATCCGTCTTGAGTTGCGCTCCGGTGGGCTTTTGTTTGCCGTTCTTGTCCACGGGATGGAGGATGACGCTGGCATTGCGCAGGGGCTTGCCATTGAATTCTTTGAGCACGATGAAATTCACCACCGACAAAGATTCCTTCTCGCCCGCAAAGGCGCAGGAAGTGGCAAGCAGGCACGCGACCGCACAAACACGCAGGTACCCTACGGGTGTCATAGCCCTATTCTAGCTGGGGCGGGTGCGTTTGTCATGTATAGGCCGGGAGTGCGAAACGAGGCAAACCGTCCCGCGCGCCACACATCTCAGTCTGTAGTTCTCATAACTCAAAGGAGACACATCATGGCTGACAACAATAAAACGAGAGACATCCTGCAAAACCTGATCGAGACCTGCCGCGACGGGCAGAATGGATTCCGTGAATCCGCGGAGCACATCAAGAACCCCGAAGTGCGCGAATACTTCAACCAACAGAGCCTGGAGCGGGCAAAGTTTGCGAGCGAACTGGAGGCCGAGACGCGCCGCCTGGGTGACAGCGATGTGAGCACCAGCGGGACTACGCTGGCGGCGATGCATCGGGCATGGATCGACCTGAAGTCGGCGTTGGGTGGCGGCGATGAAGCCATCATCAGCGCGGCAGAGACCGGCGAAGACAGCGCCAAGAAGGCGTATGAGGAAGCATTGAAGGAAAAGCTTCCGAGTGACCTGCAGGAGATCGTCCAGCGCCAAGCCGAAAGCGTGATCGCATCGCACAACCGGGTACGCGATTTCCGCGACCGCAAGGCCGCGTAAGCGTATAGGTTGGAATAGAAATCATACAGCGCCGCGAGGGATCGCGGCGCTGTATTTTGTGCGGGATTGCGGCTAGTTCATGGTTAGCACCTATCGGTTAGCGCGTATCGCGCCCGGAGACCACGCGCGCTACGGCGATCATGCCCAGGGCTTGTGCGGTAGGGTCTTCGAACCCCTGAGCCCGGCGGAGCGCGTCGAGGGGGTCGACTTGGGCCGCGGCTTCGCACACCTCTTCGATCACGCCGGCGGCGTTTTTAAGCTGGGCACGCTTCGACCAGGTCTCATCAGCAGCAGAAAAAGCCATATCGAAAAAGCTGGCGGCGGAATCTTTATCCTTGGCGATGCCGCGGGCAAAGCCATGGGCAGCGGCCTCACGAGCGCGTAAGGAAGGAGGCATACTCCGCAGGTCGGCTTGCTGCTCTGTACCCTTGCCTCCCATTGCGCGCAGTACGGAAGCAGATTCTAGCTGCGGGGACGGGAGTTCCGCCGGGGGCCCCTTCGCCTCCACCAGTTGACGCATGATGACGTCCTGTTCGAGCAGCTCTCTATATTTCACCTTGCCCAGCGTTTGCTCCAGGGCGGATGCGGTGATGTTCACGGCGACGCTGCGCTCCGAACTGACTTCCACCTTGGCCAGCCACGCAAAGAGTTTGCGACCGGTGGTGCGGGCGATGTCATCCCCGATCTTGGGCGCCAGACTAGCATACATAGAAGCGTAGTCAGGCGCGGCGAGCTTCGATGTCTCCGAGCCAGGGTCTGGGAGTGCATTAAACAGCTTGGGAAAGCGGTCTTGCGTCCACGGTGATTCGGGGCCGCCTTTTTCCATCAACGCCATCAGCAGGCGCGGGGCGATGTTTCCCTGCTCGAGCGCTGCATCGGCTTTTTGTCGAACGAGGTCGAGGGTGGCCGTGGGACACTTCGCGATGGCGCCAATAAGCGACTGCTCGGCGGCGAAGGTGGCGCGGGCGTCGAGCGACTCGACGAACGCCTTCATGGTGAAGCAGTCGGCGCGCCCGGAGGCCATTAAAGAGACGGCGGGGGTTTGCCCGTTGGCGATGAGGAACGATTCCAGATGTACGCCTTCCTTCGCTAACCGGAGGGCGTATTGCGGCGCGAGGGCGGCGGTAACATTCGCGGCTGAGTTCAGCACGCGAAGACGGTCTTGCGGGTCAGGCTGGGAGAGAGCGACGGCGGACTGCACGGTTTGTAGAACGAAATTCTGCTCTTTTGTCAGCTTCGGAGCGGTAAATTTCTTTGGCCTTTGGGCAGGACGTTTTTGGGCGGCCTCACGGGAGGAAGTCTGGCTCATCGCGGTCGGGCTGATGAATGAGCCGCAGAGGAGGAGGATAAGGACAGATCGCATCTTTAGGTTGGATGCGTTCGCTGAGGGGCAAAGGCTCGGTTATTTACCCGAGGAACGGTGCCAACTGCAAGGCACTACCCTTTTCGCTGGGCCAGGGCCTTTCCGTTGGCGCGGAGTTCGGAGACGATCTCAGCGGCGGCCTTGCGGGCGTCATCAAAGCGGTCGGGAGGAAAGGAGATGGCGCCAACGCGGGCGTGTCCGCCGCCGCCGTAGCGCTCGCAGATGGCCGCTAGGTTGACCATATCTTCGTCGCGGGTATGGGTCCAGGGATTGGAGCCGACCGAGACCTTGGTGCGGAAGCTGGCCTTGCTTAAGCCGATACTGTAGGTGCTTTCCGGGTGCAGATAGTACGGGATGAACTTGTTGTAGCCCTCGAGTTCGTAGTCGGTCACATCGAAATAGACGGTGCCGTCCTTACACTCCGACTGTTTGCGGATGATGTCCAGCGACTGTTTGTGGCGTTCGAGCAGCGGAGGCAGCAATTCAGCGACGAAAGGCGTGCGAATGATCTCATCCAGGGAGTGCGTGGCTAGCAGAGGAATGAACTTCGACGGAAACTCGGGATCCTGACTCGCCTCGACGACCATAGTGAGCTTCATGGCGGGCTCCGCCATCTCGACGGCGGTACGGGCGTCGGTATATTGGGCGCCGTCTATGATGTCCGCCCAGCGGACGAGTTCAGCAACGGGCGCGGGATCGAAGCCAAAGACGCGCTGGGTGGTGTCCGCGAGGAACTTGCTGCACGACTTGTATTCCGGGTCGAAGAACTTCTGGCCGCTGGTGTCGCGCTGGAAGTGCTCGGCGTCGGCCGGGGAGAGAAAGGCGCTCAGGTGATGGTCGAACCACCAGGTGATCTTGGGTGATGCGGAATACTTGAAGTCGACGATAGCATTCTCATCGCTGGTGAAGTCGGCTTCGTTGAAGAGGGCGCCGGCGCGATGAAGCAGTCCGGAGAAAACGAACTCAACGTCGCTGCGAATGCGCTCCTTATAAAAGCGGGAGAACAAAGCGGCGGAGGACGCTCCGTCAAAACATTTGTCGTGGTAGAAAACCTTGACCTTCACCCAAACTCCTAATCGAGCCACTTTTGGCGAACACTAAGGATTGCCGTTCGCCAGGGCTGCTGTCAACCCTCTTGCTTCCGACCAAAGGAAAGCGGGAGCCCAAAGGCTCCCGCCCAACGCTGAAAACCAACTTTGATCAGGCTTGCTGCTCCGCGAGATCGCCAATGAAGGGGAGTTTGAATTTCTGTCCCTGGTAGGCCTTCACCACCAGCAGTACCCACACAATGACGGTGGCCAGGCTGAGCAGGAGCGAGGCGATCCATCCCAGGATAGGAATGAATCCGAGGATGATGTGGATGACGATCAGCGCGCCCGAAAGGAACAAGCACTGAAACGAATGGAAGCGGATGAACTTGTTCTTGTTGTAAGGCTCCAAGACCAGGAACACGATGGCAGGAATGATGGTGAAGTAGGCCAGCATGCCGGCGACGTTGTCCTGCAAGCCGCCCGCGGAAGGCGCGGCGCTACTAGAGGCAGAAGAAGCAGCTTTACCGCATCCCGGGCAGACGGTGGTGCCGTCGGCCATTTGGGCACCGCACGATGAGCAGAACTGAGGCATTTCTGGGAGTCCCCCTGATTAGTGGTTGTGGTTTACACCGAAATCAATACCTAGGTCGTGATACGCGGCAGAGTAACAGGGAATGCGGCCCAAATCAAAGGAAAAGACGCTGCCGCCAAGCTCCAACTAAACTATGCGGCGGGATGTCTTCTTGCGACACTCCTCGCAGATGCCGTAGATCTGGAAGGTATGACGGGTGGTGTCGTAGTGGAACTTGCGGCCGATCTCCTGCTCCAGTTTGTCGACCTCTGGGGAGAAGAATTCCACGGAACTGCCGCAGTTGGTGCAGACCATGTGATGGTGGCTGCGCCGGTTGTGCTGGTGCTCATAGCGGGCAATGCCGTCGTGAAAGGCGACCTCGCTAGCCAAGCCGCACTCGGAAAACAGCTTGAGCGTCCGGTAGACGGTGGTAAAGCCGATCTTGGGATCGCGCTTCTTTACCAGGCGGTGGAGTTCGTCGGTGGAGAGGTGCTCCCGCGTCTCGATAAAGGTGCGCAGGATGGTGTCGCGCTGCTCGGTATGCTTGAGCCCGACTTTCTTCAAGTGCGCGTGAAAACGCTCCTGAGC
>JBKKBM010000171.1:0-5024 GCA_046714215.1 Terriglobales bacterium
AAATATTCCTGGATGAGGCGCAGTTCCTTGCCGGAAAAAACTGAGTCCGAGGGATAGAGGACGCGGGAGATATTTTCCGAGGCGATCTTCTGTTCGACGGCGCGGATGTAATCACCGCGGTTGAAGATCTCGATGTCAAAATCGTCTGAGGAGCGCGCGGAGAAGAGACGAAGATAATTGACGGTGTGTCCGCCGTAGCCGGCGATCATCATGTCATGCGGAACGCCGATGACGACCTTCCAGTCGACCCACAAGGATGACGGTGAGCCGGTCTCATCCTTTACATCGGCATTGTCTTCCAGCCGTCCATACAGCGGGATGACATAGAACTCGTGCGGGCGCTGGATGTAGAACGGAGCGCCATCACTCTTCCAGCGGTCCGGTTTTTCTTTCTGGTAGCCGTTGGCGATCTCCTGGCGGAAGAGGCCGTACTCATAGTCGATGCCATAGCCGAAGCCGGGCATGCCCAGCGTGGCCAGCGATTCCAGGAAGCAGGCAGCCAAGCGGCCCAAGCCGCCATTGCCCAGGCCGGCGTCCGGCTCCGTGTCGAGCACGTCTTCCAGCTTGTGGCCCATACCGGCCAGCACCGCGCGACACTCTTCTTCCAGCTTCAGGTTGAAGAGATTGTCACCCATAGAGCGGCCCATGAGGAATTCCATGGAGAGGTAATACAGGCGTTTGCAGTCAAGCTGCTTATAGCGCTCCTCCGTCTGGAGCATGCTGTCAACCAGCCGGTCGCGGATGGCGAGAGAGACGGGCTTGAGCAGATCGCCGGCAGAGAGATCGACATTCTCTCTGGCCAAAGTGAAACGAATGTGACGGACAATCGCTTCGCGAAGATCTTCCACCGGTTTTACCTGGGACAAACAGTCACCTGACATCGATAGGAGAACCTGAAGTGCTGGAGTCACACCGGGAATAAATCACATGTATCCTAGTTGAAGACAACCGACACATCCTACCAACAAGCGAGGCAGATTGTCGCGCGGATTGTGATTTTGCGGGCAATATAGCGCTGCCCCCGCCGCCCTCGCAACTTTACGGGCCGTTGCAACGTACTATCAATGGATACCTCTTCATTTTTGCCGGAGCCGGCTTGAATCATACGTCAGAACCTAAGACCGAGTACGCAGTACAAGCCACGGGTGTGACCCGGCACTATGCCATGGGATCGTCCATAATCCGGGCAGTGGACGGAGTCGACCTGGAGATCCACGCCGGAGAATTCACCGCGTTGTTGGGACAATCTGGCTCCGGCAAATCGACGCTGATGAACCTGATCGCCGGCCTCGACCGGCCTACGGGCGGGGCCATCGTGGTGGATGGCCGGGACCTGGCGAAGATGTCGCCCGAAGAATTGGCACGATATCGGCGCCACACCGTTGGGATGGTCTTCCAATCTTTCAATCTGGTCCCCACCATGACGCTGCAAGAGAACGTGGAGCTGCCCATGCGCTTTGCGGAAGTGGAACGCCATGAACGCGAGGGCCGCGTACAGGAGGCGCTCAAACGCGTGGGACTATCGGCGCGATTGACCCATCGGCCGAGTGAACTTTCCGGCGGCGAGCAACAGCGGGCGGCGCTGGCGCGCGCGTTGGTGAATCGTCCCAAGCTGCTCTTGGCCGATGAACCGACGGGCAACCTGGATAGCCGCACGGGCACGGAGATCATGAACCTGATCCGCGAATTGAATGAAAACATGGGCATGACGGTAGTGATGGTGACCCACGAGCGTCCGCTGGCGGAGCAGTATGTGCGCCGCATGATCTTTCTGGGCGATGGCAAAGTGCTTTCCGAGACGGAAGTCACGCGTGCGGCGGGAGGTGTCCGGTGAAGGCATACGATTTGGTCGAACTGGCCGGACGCAATCTGCGCGAGGCGGTGCTGCGAAATTCCTTGACGACCATGGGCATCTCCGTAGGCGTGGCCTCGCTGGTGGCGATGCTCTCGCTGGGTGTGGGCTTGCAGACGCTGGCCAGCCGGCAACTGGGACGCTCGGGATTGTTTGACACCATCATCGTGAATTCACGCCAGGACTGGCGTACCCAGGACGACCGCCGGGAAAACCGCGTGATCCAGACGGGCGGGCTTAAAAGTTTGGACGACACAGCGCGGCGTGAGTTCGAAAAGATGAAGGGCGTGCAAGAGGTGTATCCCGACATCCGGCTGATGGCGGAGACGCGCTTCCTGACACCGGGCGACGCAGCGGAGAAATCGCATTTCGGCATGCTGGCCGGCCTGCCCGGCTCGGCGCGCAGTTCTGAAGTCTTCGACGAACTGCAGGGGTCGTTCTACTCCAGTCCCACGGCCGCCGAAGCCATCATCCATGATGACTTCGCGCGCGAGTTGTTGAACCTTCCCGATGATCCGCGCCCGGTGGAAGAACGCCGCCTGAACCAACAGCAGTTGGACCAGCTATTCGGCAAGACGTTGACGCTGCGCTACGCGGAGCGGCAGAGCAACGCCAGCAACCCGGCCGCGGCGGCGGCGGCAAGTGATCCGCTAGCCGGCGAAGCCGCGGGCATGCTCGGATTCAGCGTGGTGCGCAAAGAAAAGGTATTGAAGATCGTGGGCGTGGTGCCGAAAGAGCCGTACGGAGGGATGCGCGGCGGCGGGCGCGCCAAACTGTATATCCCGACCGCGCTGGCGGAAAGCTTAAACATGATCCAGCCGACCGACCTGCGCGCGATGATGCGGCCGGCGGAGGGCAAGAGCTACTTCACTCTGATCGTAAAACTCACGGGCTCGAGCGAAGTGAAGCAAGTGCAGGACAAGATCAAGGCGATGGGCTTCACCACCTATTCGATCCAGGATGCGTCGAAGGGACTGAACCGGTTCTTCCTTTTTCTCGATTTGTTCCTGGGGATCTTCGGCAGCCTGGCGCTGGCGGTGGCATCGCTGGGCATCGTGAATACGCTGGTGATGGCAATCCTGGAGCGGCGGCGCGAGATCGGCATCATGAAGGCCCTGGGCGCGAGCGACATCGACGTAAAGAAATTGTTCTTCGTCGAGGCCGGGTCGATGGGCGTGTTGGGCGGCCTGCTAGGCATCGCGCTGGGATGGGGCATCGGCAAAGTCATCAATATGGGTACGAACATCTACATGCAGCGGCAAGACATTCCGCCGGAGACCTTCTGGATCGTGCCGTGGTGGCTGGTGGGAGCGGCGCTGGCGTTCTCCGTGATGGTGAGCTTGCTGGCGGGGATGTATCCGGCGGCGCGCGCGGCTAAACTCGATCCGGTGCAGGCGCTGCGGCATGATTAGAGCGCGGGCCCTGGTTTTCCTACTCTTCTTACTGCTGCTGGCGGCGGCTCCGCTGTTCGCCGCCGGGCGCGTGGAGTGCAGCAGCGTGAAGAGCGTGCGGATAAGAACGAACGTCTCCTACTGCGCCTTCCTGCCGCCGAGCTACGATGCCAACAAAACGAAGCTCTTTCCCATTCTCTACTTGCTGCATGGGCTCGGCGATAACCACGAGTCGCTGATCAATACCGGCACCTGGAACATGGTGGAGCGGTTGCAGGAAGAAAAGAAGATAGGCGATCTGGTGATCATTACGCCGAATGCCGGCCGCAGTTTTTATATCAACTCGAAGAATGGCAAAGTACCGTACGAAGATTTTTTCATCCGGGAATTCATGGCGGCGATGGAGAAACGTTTCCGTATCAGCACTCAGCGGGCAGGACGCGGCATCTCCGGGATATCGATGGGCGGATTCGGCGCGCTGCGCTTTGCCTTCAAGTATCCCCATCTGTTTGCCGCAGTGAGCGCGCATAGCGCAGCGCTGATGGAGCGAATGCCGCAAGGCGCGGAATATGCAGGGCTGGTCAACATCATGGGCAGCGGGTTCGGCGTGCCCTTCGATCGTGCCTATTGGGAGCGCAACACGCCGTTTTTTTATGCGAAGACGTTTCGTCCGAATGGGTTAAAGATCTATTTCGATTGCGGCGACCGCGACGATTATGGATTCGAGGCGGGCGCGCGGGCGCTGGACCGGTTGCTGACCACACGCAAGCTGGCGCATGAGGCACACATCTACCCCGGGAATCACGGCTGGGGATATTTCGCCGCCCATCTGGATGAGTCGTTGGAGTTCCAGTCGAGAGCGCTGGGGGCCAAGTAGGATTGGTGATTGGGTAATTTTGTAATTGGGTAATTGAAACCTAAACCCAAGACTCACATTACCAAGTGCCCGTTTGTCAGGGTTGGTTTTTCAATTGCCCAATTACCCAATTACCCAATCTCCGCAGTCTAAGCCATCGCCCGTATGCTACTTGCCGTCCTCCATTCCCGCCCAGCGGATCGCGTTGAACAGCATCTTGAAGGTACCTTCCGTCTGAGCGCGGTGTTGCACGCGGAATCCAAACATCACGATCTTTCCCTTGCCCATGCGAAACGACGCGGCGGCGGCTTTGCGTTCAAGTCTGTCTGCGCCCTTGATCCAGCCGGAGAGCAGGATGTCCTGCTCGTCTTCGGGATACCAAGCCAAAACACTGCGCTGGACGTCATTTGCGCCGGAGCTACTGGTCTGGAAGGCCAGCGTTTCGCTGACGAAGGCCGCGATCTGCGCCGGCATGCCAAAGTTCACCGGATTCTGGGGATCAAGATGGACGCGAAGGAGCGAGCCCGGGACATTGAAATCCTCCCGATCCAGTGGCGTTTGGGTTCCGGGGCGAGTCAAGGCATTACGGACGGGCAGATTGAATTCTTCGATGACGAGTTCCGACGAAGACGCTAGCGTGATGAGCGTGCCGCCCTTCTGGACAAAATCTTTCAGCGCGGTCACACCATCTTTGCTGATGCCACCGGCGTATTCGGGTGGCAGCTCGGCAAAATAACCGTCGCGGCGAGATCGGCCGTCGATGATGAGGTCTTTTTCCACGTCGGCGAGGATGATGGCGTCATACGCAGCGTTGAGATTTCCCGCCTTGACGGTTTTGTTGTCGACGGACTGCGGATTGAAGCCGTATTGCTCGAGGATCCAGCGGGTCCAGCCTTCGTCCATGGAAGCGGTGTAGCCCTTGTAG
>JBKKBM010000172.1:0-3997 GCA_046714215.1 Terriglobales bacterium
GTTTGGATGGTTCCCATAGGCTTGCGATGCAAAAAAAATCTGACTTTCCGCCAAATATGCGTTTCTCTTAGTACGATTGAACCGCCGGAAAAGTTGATGGTCGAGGGCTCAATAAGGTGATGAAAACCAAGCCCACATTGTACAGTCTCAAACTTTCCCTTGCACTCCTGCTGCCCCTCTTGGCGTCCGGCTGCCAGCAGACTTCCGCCCCAGCCCGCCACATCGCTGTTTCCATGAAGAAGTATTCGATCACACCGGCGGAGATCCGCGTGCGCAAAGGCGAGACTATCCAGTTCGAGGTCATCACCGAGGATGTCCAGCATGGCTTCACCGTGACCGCTCTTGGCATCAATGAGGCCGTCAACCCCGGCCGCCCCGCCGTTTTTCTTTATGAGGCGACGAAACAGGGAAGTTTCGTCGTGGAATGCGGCATCATTTGCGGGTCAGGCCACGAGGATATGCGCGCCCGCATCATCGTGGAGTAGCCGCAGCCAGGCGCGCGGAGTAGCCAGCATGGTTCCCGGCGCATCCGCTGCGGGTTGACACCCCACCTGAAGCCCTTATAATCGCCGCTGACCCTAACCATGCCTGACTCGAAAGAAATCTCGAAGCTCGTCCAGCAGGCTGTCTCTGAGGCCTTCGATTCTCACTTAGACGAACTAAAGCAGGAAGTGACCCGCAAGGTCGCCGAATCGCTGGCGCCCATGATCGCGGAATTGACTTCAGCCTCCGCTCCAGCTTCCGCCGCCGCTTCTTCTGAAGAAACTGCCGCCGGAGGGGCCCCCACGGATCTCCTCTACGCCGCCGTAAGCTCCGTGTACGACGCTAACGGCCAGGCTGACATCCTTAAATCCATGCTCGACGGCGCCGCCCAATTCACCGCCCGCGCCGCTCTCTTCGTGGTCAAGGCAGGGAACCTCGCCTCCTGGCAGGCCCGCGGATTTCAGGACGACCTCAGGGGTTTGAACATCAGCGGCGCCAGTGGCCTGGCTGGTCGCGCCCTGCAAGATAAGGAACCCGTATCTGCCGCTGCCGCCGAATTCGACAGTGATTTCATTAGCGCGCAAGGCAATCCCTTTGACGGCAATGCCACGCTGCACCCACTCGTGGTTCGCGATAAGGTCGCCGCTATCCTCTATACCGACGCCGGCATCGACGCCCCTGGCCTCTCTGATCAATCCTCCGTCCGCATCCTGGTCCGCTCTGCCTCTAGCTGGCTCGAGATACTCGCGCTACGCAAAGGCGGTGGCGGTGCCGCCGCCGCGGAAGCTCCCGCTCCAGAACCCGTCGCTCAGGCCGCGGCCGAGCCGGCTCCATCCGTTGCTGCTCCCGAGCCGCCTCCACCACCACCGCCTCCCGCCGCAGAGGCTGCCTCCACCGAAGGACTTTCTCCGGCTGACCAGGAAGTCCACAAAAAGGCCAAACGCTTTGCCAAGCTGCTGGTTGACGAGATCAAACTCTACAACCAGGCGAAAGTCGCCGAAGGCAGGCAGAGTAAAGATCTCTACACGCGTCTAAAAGAGGACATCGACAAAAGCCGCGCGACCTATGAGAAACGTTACGGTTCTACGGTCGCGGCGAGTGCCGGATATTTTAGCTCTGAGGTCATTCGCATCCTCGCCGACAACGATGCCGCTGTCTTAGGCGAAGGTTTCAAGTAAACTGGGTCTAGTGACTGCGTCTAGTAGTTTGGGGACATTTTTTGGATCGGGTCGTCGTGAAGCGTTTCGTAGCATCCTGCCTCGTGCTCTCTTTGTGGTTGCCCTTGCCGGGGTTCGCGCAAAGCAGCACCAAGCCATCACCCCAAACAGCAATCACGAAAAAAACGACTACAAAAAAGTCGTCCGCTAAGAAACCAGCCGCAAAAAAGCCCGTCGTCAAAAGACCTCCCGCCAAATCTTCCCGGCAGCGCGCCCTCGAAGCCGCCCGCGCCAAGCGGATGAAACAAGCGTTTGTCGCTTCGGCTGACCTGCGACCCATGGCTACGCAGTTGCTGACCACCCGCTCCAAGTCGGCCTTCAACGGCGTTGAGACCTACGCCCGCAAACATCGAGGCACGGATGTCGGCGCGCTCGCATGGCTGGCCACCGGCTATGCCCGCTCCCTCGACGGCGATTACCCGAAGGCCATCATCGCCCTGAAGAATGCCAAGCCGAATGCCCGCGAACTCGGCGATTACGTTGACTTTCTCCTGGCATCCGCGTACCGCAATACGGGCCAGTACCAGGATGTGGCCATCGCCCTCGATGGTTTTGATAAACGCTTTCCTGAATCTTTGTTCCGCCGTGATGCCGCGCTGCTCCAAGCTCGTGCCCTGGTGAACGCCGGCTCGATTGATATCGCCATTGAAGTGCTGGAGGCCCACCGAGCCCCTGCGCGTGCCGACTTTGAACTTGCCCTCGGTCAGGCGTATCGTACCGCCGGACGCAACGATGCCGCGCTCGCCGCGCTCCGCCAGGTCCACTTCCAGATGCCCCTCAGCGGGGAAGCCGCCGAAGCCGCCAGCGTCCTTGAATCCATGGGCGCCTTGGCTTCCACTCCGCGCGAACTGCGTAAACAGCGTGCTGATCTGTTGATCAGAGGTAAACGATATCCCCAAGCCATTCAGGAATTGCGCGCGCTGATTTCACCGGATGACATATCCTCGGACCCCGCCGCACAGTCGTACCAGGTCGCCCTGGCCAACGCGCTCTACCGTTCGGACAAAGATGGAGACGCGTGGAAGGTCCTGCGCGCCATGCCCGCGCCTGCTGACGCCGACACCAACGCCCAGCGCCTCTACCTGCTTGCCGAACTCGCCCGCAGTGACCGCGATGACGATGCCCACGCCCGCTACCTCGGCGAGATCCGCGCCTCCACTCCCCACAGCGGCTGGTTTCAGGAAGCCCTGATGAGCATGGGAAATAAATTTCTCTTGCGCAACGATTTCGCGAATGCGGCCGCCGCTTACACGGAAGTGAGCCAGCGCTTTCCCGCGGGCAAGTACGGTTCCGTCGCCCACTGGAAGGCGGGCTGGCTTGAATACCGCCAGGGCAAGTGGAGCGACGCGAAAACCGCCTTCGATCGGCAGATTGCCAATTTTCCCGCCTCCGCCGAGGTCCCCAACGCTCTTTACTGGCGCGGGCGCGTCGCGGAGACCGAAGGTGACCTGCAAAAAGCCCGCTCCTGTTATCAGAAGTTGAATGAGCGCTTCCGCAACTACTACTACGCGATGCTCGCGCGCGAGCGCATCCGCGAGATCAAACTCGCACCCGTGGAGGATGACCCGGCCTTCGCGCGCATTCCCTCCCCCCCCGATCCCGCCACTATCTTCGCGCCCAGCGACAATGTGACCGACATCCGCCTAGCCAAGGCCCGCCTGCTCTCGAATGCCGCCATGTATGAGCAGGCGCAGAAGGAATTGGAATCCGCCGCCAGGGAACCCAACAATCGTTGGGTGGTCGGGGAGATGGTGAAGCTGCAGCAGGACGCCGGCAAGCCTCACATCGCTTTGCAGACGCTCAAGCGCGCCTACCCGTCGTACTTCGCCATCGATGTGGGGTCTTTGCCGCGGCCCATGCTGGAGACGCTCTTTCCCCGGCCCTACTGGCAGGACTTGAAGACCAGCGCCGCCGTCAATTCGCTCGATCCGTATCTCATCGTCGCGCTCATTCGCCAGGAGTCGGAATTCAATCCCTTGGCCGTCTCGCACGCCAATGCTTACGGCTTGATGCAGATATTGCCCGCGGTCGGCCGCCAACTTGCTAAAGAGGTCAAACTGCGGCCGTTCTCTACCGCTCGTCTGCTTGAGCCCCAGGCCAATCTGCAACTGGGCACACGTTACTTCCGCCAGATGATCGACCGAAACGGCGGCACCGTAGAATACGCGTTGGCCGCCTACAATGCCGGCGCCAACCGGGTCAGCGACTGGCGCGCCAACGGCACCTACAAGGACATGCCGGAGTTCGTCGAGTCCATCCCCTTCACCGAGACCCGCGAGTACGTCCAGGCCATCGTG
>JBKKBM010000173.1:0-12843 GCA_046714215.1 Terriglobales bacterium
CATCAAGATTGAGCGCGTACCCATACCCCGTGTGGGTGACGGGGAAGTCCTCGTCAAAGTGGAAGTCGCCCTTACCGACGGCACCGACCTCAAGGTCTTCCAGCGCGGCTATCATGCCCGCATGATCGTGCCTCCCGCGCTCTTCGGCCATGAGTTGGCCGGAGTCATCGTGGAAGTGGGTGCAGGCGTCAAAAAATTCAAGCGCGGCATGCGCGTGGTCGCTCTCAACTCCGCGCCTTGCAACAAGTGCTTCTACTGCTCCAAGCACCAGGAAAATCTTTGCGAAGACTTGCTCTTCAATAACGGCGCGTACGCCGAATACATCAAGATCCCCAGCCGCATCGTTGAGACCAACATGCTGGAGATCCCGTCAGACGTCAGCTTTGAAGCCGCCGCCATGACCGAGCCCCTCGCCTGCGTCCTTCGCGGACTCCATGAGACCGGCGCCGAGGTCGGCGATACCGTGGCCGTTATCGGCGGTGGACCCATCGGTCTTTCATTCATTCAGGTTGCCCAGTTGAGCGGCTGCAATGTGATCGCCGTGGTTAAGCGCGATGAACAAGTCGCCGCTGCCCGGCGCTTTGGCGCGCATGAGATCGTCCAGATCAGCACCGTGGATGATCCTATCCGCGCGGTGCGTGCGCTCTCGCCGGACTATCGCGGTGCTGACGTCGTCATTGAAGCCGTGGGACGTCCCCAGGGTTGGCAATGGGCTGTCGACATGGTGCGCAAGGGCGGCACCGTCAATTTCTTCGGCGGTTGCGCCACCGGCACCAAGGTGGAACTCGATACCAATCTCCTGCACTACTCGGAGATCACCCTCAAGGCCACCTTCCATCACACGCCGGAAACGGTGCGTAAAGCATTCAAGTTGATCACCGAGAAAAAGATCAAGAGCACGGACTACATCACCGGTGAGGCGCCACTATCGCGTCTCCAGCAGGTTCTACGCCACATGATGAATCGCAGTGGCGACATCAAGACGGCCATCATCCCCGGCCACTGACCGGGTGCCCACATCACTATGCAGCCTATCTCCTCCATCACTCAGGACCGCCTGGGCAGAAATGACTCCGGCTCCGCCTCTGCATCAGTAAACGGATGGGCCACTCTGCCGCCCGAATACCGCATCCCCGCGGTCGCGCCGTCGTTGCCCGATGCCCAGGCCTATTGCGCGCGCCTGGCCCGCAGCCACTACGAGAATTTCTCCGTTGCCACTTGGTTTCTTCCCGCCCACCTGAAGCAACATTTCTACAATGTTTACGTCTACTGCCGCATCTCTGACGACTTGGGCGACGAAGTCGGCAACGCCCATCAATCACTCGCGCTCCTCGACGAATGGGAAGCCGAACTTAACGCCTGCTATGCGGGCGCGCCGCGCCATCCCGTATTTGTCGCGTTGGCGCAGACCGTCCGAGAGTTCGATATTCCTCAGCAGACTTTCGCCGATCTGCTCACCGCATTTCGTCAGGACCAGACCATCACCCGCTTCCCGACGTTCGCTGACCTGCTCGCCTACTGCCGGTACTCCGCCAATCCCGTCGGCCATCTCGTCCTCTACCTCGGCGGATACCGCGACGCCGAGCGCCAACGTCTCTCTGATTTCACCTGCACCGCGCTCCAGCTCGCCAACTTCTGGCAAGACGTCAATATTGATTGGCAAAAAGGCCGCATCTACATCCCGCTGGAAGATTTGCAACGCTTCGGGGTCACGGAAAAAGACCTCGCCGAGCGCCACTTCACCCCGCAGGTCCGCGACCTCATACGCTTTGAAGTCCAACGCGCCCGCGAGTGGTTCACCAACGGCCTTCCCCTCATCGGCCAAGTAAGCCCCGATCTCGCCCTCGACCTCGAACTCTTCAGCCGCGGCGGACAGGAAATACTCAACGCCATCGAACATCAAGACTTCAACGTGTTGCGGTCCCGCCCGGCAATATCCAAGCCGCGCAAGTTGTGGCTCGTTCTGCGCGCTGCCCTGAAAAAGGCTGGTTTGACAAAGGAAAGCCTAGGAAGGAGAGCCGGCTATGAATAAGCAGCTTTCCATCGCCTACACCGTCTGTCGCGGCGTGGCCCGCGCCCAGGCCAAGAATTTTTATTACGCCTTTCTCGCTTTGCCGCGCGAAAAACGCAATGCCCTGTGCGCTGTATACGCCTTTATGCGTCACGCTGATGATCTCTCTGACGATCCCGGCCTCACGCTCGAGCAGCGCCGTGTCCAACTCCAGGCTTGGTCAGACGCGCTGCGCCGTGCCGTCGCCGGCGAACGCAGCGACGATCCCGTCATCATGGCCACGGCCGATACCCAGCAGCGCTTCAAAGTCCCACTCGAGCTCTTTGACCAGCTCGTCCAGGGCACGGCCATGGATCTTCAATTCGGCCTCGACCAGGAATTTACCGCCGAGGCCACCGCCCCCTATCAGACTTTTGATGACCTCTATCGCTATTGCTATTACGTGGCCAGCGTCGTCGGCCTGGTCTGCATCCGCATCTTTGGTTACAAGGATTCCGCCGCCGAGCCGCTCGCGGTCAAGACCGGCATCGCCTTCCAGCTCACCAACATCATTCGCGACGTCAAGGAAGACGCCATCATGGGGCGCGTTTATCTTCCCGTCGAAGATCTCGATCGCTTCCAGCATGTGCCCGCGGACTTCAGTGCCGCCCACATGAAGAATGGCGTCGAAGCCGAACGCTACGTCCCGCTACTCACCTTTGAGGCGCATCGTGCGCGTGAGTTCTACGCCGCCGCCGAGCAACTCATCTCCCTCATCGACGAAGACAGCCGCCCGTGCCTATGGGCGCTGGTCGAGATCTATCGCCGCCTGCTCGACAAGATCACCGCGCAACAGTTCAACGTCTTTGATAAAAAGATCCGTCTCTCCGTCCCGGAAAAACTCTTTGTCCTTTCCCGCGGCCTCGCTAAGGTGGTTTTTTAGTGGCCCAGCCCACCGTAGCGGTCGTCGGTGGGGGTCTCGCCGGCCTGGCCGCCGGTTGCGCCCTGGCTGACGCCGGCTTCGCGATAACGCTCTTCGAGCGCCGCCCCTACCTCGGCGGCCGCGCCTCCTCTTACGAACACCCAGGCACCGGTGAAGTCGTCGACAACTGCCAGCACGTGCTACTGGGCTGTTGCACCAATCTGCTTGACCTCTATCGCCGCTTTGGCGCTGAAGGCCAGATCCGCTGGTTCGACCGCCTCACCTTCATCGAGCCCGGTGGACGTCGCTCAGTGATAGGCGGCTCCGGACTGCCCGCCCCGCTCCACGCCGCGCCGTCATTTCTCAGTGCTTCATCGCTTTCATTCGCTGACAAGCTCGCCATCGGCCGCGCTCTTATGTCCTTCATAGCGGGCATTCCCGCCGACACATCGGAAGACTTTCTCAGTTGGCTGAAGCGCCACGGTCAGACCGAACGCGCCATCGAACGCTTCTGGAAGGTCGTGCTCGTAAGCGCGCTGAATGAGGACCTCGACCGCACTTCGGTCCACTACGCCGCGCAGGTCTTTCGCGAATCGTTTCTGAAGTCAGCCCGTGCGGGTGAGATGGGCGTGCCTACCGTGCCGCTCAGCGACCTCTACCGCATCGGCGGCGAGTACATCAACGCCCGGGGCGGGGAAGTCCGCCTCCGCGCCTCGGTTGACTCTATGGCCATCACTCCGGAAGGCGTCTCCATCCGTACTGGAGACCAGACGCGTGCGTTCGACTCCGCCGTCCTCGCCGTGCCGTACACCACCCTCGCCAAACTTCTGCCCGCCGACGCCCCCGCGGCCAAGCTGTCCGCGCAGGCCGCCAAGTTCGAAAGTTCACCCATCACCGGCATCCATCTCTGGTTTGATCGGCAAATCACTGACCTCGACCATGCTGTGCTTCTCGACCGCACCATCCAGTGGATGTTCCACAAATCACGCCTGCTCGCCCGCCATGCCAATAATGGCGCCGCGGCAGGTACCGCTGCCAATTCCAACGCCAGCTACATGGAACTCGTCGTCAGTTCCAGCAAGTCTTTGGTAGAAATGTCCCGGCAAGACATCATCGACCTCGCGCTCAAAGAGTTGGCGGAATTCTTTCCTCAGGTCCGGGAAGCCACGTTAGTAAAGGCAGCGGTCATCAAGGAGATTCACGCCACCTACTCCGCCCAGCCCCTCTCCGACCAATATCGTCCGGGTGCCGTCACCGGCTGGCCCAACGTCTTTCTCTCCGGCGACTGGACCGCCACCGGCTGGCCCGCCACCATGGAAGGCGCGGTCCGCAGTGGCTACAAAGCCGCGGAAGCTCTCACCCACTCCCTCGGCCGCAACGATGTGTTTCTTGTTCCCGATCTCAAGGCCGCTGGATTAATGAGATTGTTTGGCTAGACTCTACTTCGGCGGGTCCATCCCGATCAGCACGATGCCGATGCACACCATCGCCGTCGCCAGCCATCGCCGACGGTCCACCTTCTCCCGCAGAAAGACTTTCGCCGCCACCACGTTCACCACAAACGTCAGCGCCGACGAGGCCGGGCCTACAAAACTGAGATTGGCCCAGTTCAACGCCGTCAGCAGGCTGAAGAACGATAGCGCCATATTGACGATGGCTATCCAGAACAGCGGCGCTCCCAGCACCAGGCCCACGCACACCATTACCCCGCGGCGCTTGCGTAGTTCGCCCAGGTCGCCGATGCGCGTCATCGCCTTGGCCAGAAATACGTCACCTGCGGTCGTGAACGCGACGAACCCTATCAACAGCAGCCACACTTGCCAGCTTGCCGTCATCGCTCCACTCCTTCCGGAACGGTGCGCGCCTTGCCTTGCGTCACGTAGCTTACCGCTACGCTGATCAGGATCACCCCCGCCCAGCGGTACGCGCTCACATGTTCACCGAGGACAAACGCGGAGAGGATCGTCGTCAGCACGTAGCCCAGCGCCGTCGATGGCATCACGTAGCTCAGATCGGCCCAGGAGAGGGCGATCGTGAACGCGACAAAGAAGCAGATCAGGATCAGGGTCCCAACGGCTACCCAGGGATTGACCAGCGCCCGCACCAGCATCAGCGGATCATGCCGCAGGCTGATATCGCCCACCTGATTCATCCCCACCTTCAGGCAGAAGTCGCCCATCGTGGAGCAGACCACGATCGCCGCCAGGGTGAGGTATTTGGATAAGGTCATGCTGAAGAAGCGCTAGTCAGCGCCCGCCGCCGCGGCCTGTTCCTTCGCCGTGTCGGCTCGCAGTCCCTGGGCCACTTTCTTGCGCTTGGCCCGCAGGTCCATGAACTCGCGCGCCTCTTTGTACAGACGCTTACGGTCGTTGGAGTCATACATCGCCCGCTTTACGATGCGCCATATCTGCTTCGGACGGAAGTAATATTCGTCATAGAAACGGTGCACCGCATCCAGCGCGTACTCGCGCGGCAAATCGGGATACTCAATCATCGCCAACTGATGTCCGCCCTCATCCGCCATGCTCTTTTCGTGCAGGATAAAGCCGTTCTGCTTTGCGAAATCGTACAGCTCCGTCCCCGGATACGCGTGCGCCAGCGAAACCTGGATGGTCTCGCAGTCCAGATCTTTCGCAAACTGTATGGTCCGCTCGATCGTCTCTTTGGTCTCTCCCGGTAGTCCCAGAATGAAGTCGCCGTGGATGATCATGCCCAGCTTATGCGCGTCGCGAGCAAAGTCACGCGCCCGCTCCACCGTGGCGCCCTTCTTGATGTTCTTCAAGATCTGCGGATCGCCGGATTCAAACCCGACGATCATCAGCCGGCAGCCCGCGTCGCGCATCGCCTTCAGCGTGTCGTAATCCGTGGTCACGCGGGACGTGCAACTCCAGGTCAGCTTCAGCGGCTTCAGCTTCTCGCACAGCTCAATGGTCCGCGCCTTCTGGATGTTGAAGGTGTCATCGTCAAAGAAGAATTCTTTTACATTCGGCCACAGCTCTTTGGCTTTTGCCATCTCCCGCGCTACGGCGTCGGTCGAGCGCTTACGCCACGCATGTCCGCTCAAGGTCTGCGGCCACAAGCAGAACGTGCACAGGGCAGGACATCCGCGTGTGGTGTACAACGCCACATACGGATGCAGCAAAAACGGCACATTATATTTTGTCACATCCAGATCGCGCTTGTAGACATCGGTCACATCCGGCAGCGCGTCCAGGTCCTGCACCTGCGGACGGTCCGGCGTATGCACGATCTTCCCGTCTTTGCGATACGAGATACCGAGAATCTCTGCAAACGGCTTGCCGTTCGCAAACTCCACCGTCGCGTAATCAAACTCACGCCGCACCGTGAAGTCGATGGCCTCGCACTCACTCAGCGCCCGCTCCGGATGGATCGTCACCGGCGGCCCCACAAAGCAGATCTTCAGCTTCGGATTCGCCGCCTTCATCGCCCGCGCCAGCTTCATATCCACATCGAAGCCGACCGTACTCGTCGCCAGCACCAGGAATTCGTATCCTTTGCCGATCTCGATGGTCTCTTCCACGGACACATGGTGCGGCGGCGCGTCCAGCAAACGCGACCCCTCCAGCATCCCCGCCGGATAGGCCAGCCATACCGGATACCAGTACGACACGATCTCCCGGGTCGCGGGCCAGCGCGAGCTGGCGCCGCCATCAAACTTTTCGAAGGAAGGGGGCTGCAGGAATAATGTTTTCAATGGCATAGGGATTATCTACCGATTCTAACAGAGGTCGCGCCCAGTCCGAAGCCCTTTCCCGGTGCGTTGTGGCACAGCCGTACCCGGCGGTGCGGGCATTTGCCATGCAGACATTTGCCAAGCGGGCAGAATGGGATCGTTTCACCCTGTTCGTTTCGGCCTGACAGGAGCGAGGACAGAGCGGGCTATTTCCGGCCAAACTCTCCACCTTGTCATCCTAAGCGCCGACCGGGGTAAGACCTTCCCACTGATAAAGATCTCGAGTAAGGCCACCTAAACACAAGGTCCCTGCCGCCAAAAGTAAGGCGCTCGGGATGACAAGGAAAGGGAATGGCGCTCCTGTGACGCTTCATTCGATGGGATGTCGCCGCCCGGCCCCAAAATAAAAAAGTCACCCAAAATCGTAAGATCGCGACTTTAAACGGTTTAGCGGTTTTGTCCCCGCAAGATCGCGGAAACAAAGCCACTTAGAGGTATAGTCGCGGAAACAAAGGGTTTACATGAGTAATTTCCATATTCAAGCTATGCTAAGTGCTATATCGTTAGAGTAGCGATTGTTCGGCTGGTTGTCAAGGGGAAAGTGTGGAGTATAGCTAGGAGATAAGAAGGCGGTGCCGAAAGGGGAAAACAGTGTGGGGAGCGGGTCCTTTTCGAGGTCTTGCAGTACACTCTGGTCAAAGGACATATCCAGTATGTATTGCAGTAAATGCGGGAAGGCGCTTTCGCCGACGGATAGATTCTGCGCGGGCTGTGGCACCACTCTCGCCTCTAGCCACCAATCAAATCCGAGTCAATCCAGCCCATCCCACTCAAGCAGAGGGCTGGCCTGCTTGTCGCCCTTGGCTGCGTTGTTCTGATCGCGATGTCGTTCTCCACATTCCAATCCCATGACGGCAGTCATTGCTTTAGTCAAGAAAGGTGCAGTGCCGTCCGCATAAGATGAAATCAGTGGTTTTGTAAACACGTCTTACTTGCCCGCTTTGCCAAAGAGGTGAGCCAGGCACTGAGCTGATTCCTTCAAGTTCGTCGACCCCCTACTGCCCCAGCGCCCACTTTTCCAACTCGCCGGTCGACCGCAGCAACTGCATCTGCGCCTTATCCAACTCCAGACTCGCGTCCATCAGGGCCGCATAGCGTTGCTGCTCCAGCAAGCGCGCATTTTCCTGGTCGCGGACGGTCGCGCTGCCCGCTTCCACGCGCGCCAGCACCGCTTGCACATCCGCGCTGGCGATCTGGTATTCCAGTCGCGCCACTTCTTTGGCTGCGGCCAGTTGCCGCACCGCCTGTTGCAACTTCAGAGACTCCGTCGCCACCTGATGCTTCACTGCATCAGCTTCCTTGCGCGCCTTCACTGACTCCGCCTCCGCCGCTTCGGCCCGCGCGCGTTGCGCAAAATTCAGGAAAGGGAAGCGGATCACCACGCCCACCGTCACGTTATGCCGCTGGAAGCTGGCAAAAAATTTGTCGTAGTTGTTGTACCGCGCCAGCAGGGCGTACTGGCTGGCAAAATCCACCGCGGGATACATCGCCTTGCGCTCGCCTTTCGCGCGAAACTCCCGCGCGTGCGCCTGCTCCGCCGCTACTTTGATCGCCGGACTCGCCTCCAACGCCTTCGCCAGCAGCGCTTGCCGGTCTTCGATGCCCGGCAGCCGCGGGATCGATTCCGACACCGTCTCGATCCCCTCCGCCGCTCTTCCCGTCAATTGCGCCAAGCGCATGCGCAGCACTTCCGCTTGCCCGCTCGCCTGTTCCGTCGCCATCCGCACTCGCGCCGCGCCCAGCCGCGCCCGCGTCACTTCCAATTCCGGATCCACGCCCGCCGCCAGCCGCTCCCGGCTCACCGTCTCCACCCGCTCGGCCGCCGCAGCCTGCTGTTGCAGCGCCTTCAGCGAGTCTTGCAATTTGTCTAACTCCGCATACACCGTCGCCGTTTCCAGGATCACCTGCGCCCGCCGGTCGTCGCCCAGCTTCGTCATCGCCGCTAACTCTGACTTCGCCGCCCGCATAAACTCGCGCTGTGCCGCGTTGATGAGGAATTGCTGCGTATTCAGATTGAGGATGGAGGGCGCCGCGTTCTCCAGACTCAGCGGAAAGCCATTGGAGTAGCCCAGCCCTGCCCCCAGCGTCATCTGTGGCAGGAACATGCTGCGGGTTTCGTTGTATCCCTGTTGTGCCCGCCGCTGGTCGGCATCCGCGATCGCCATCGTCGTACTGTTCTTGAGGGCCAACTCCACCGCTTGGCGAAACGTCAATTGTTCCGCCCGGGCCGTGGGCAACAAGCCCATCATCAACAGTAGGGAAGCCACCACGGCGGAGCGTCTGCGCAAGCGCTGCATGCGTACACCTTTATGCCAGAGTTAGAAAGAAGTGATTGTAAACCGTCGGCGCGCCTTGCACCTGCAGGTGTGGCCTGTACCGGCAGGCTCGACCGCCTACCGGTTCTTCTGCAGCCGACTCAGCGCATTGCGCGCCGGATCGTAGTTCTTCGCCAGTCCCAACGCGGCTTGATACTCCGTGATGGCGCCGGCTTTATCGCCCTGCTTTTCCCGGATCTGCCCCAGCAGGTAGTGCGCGTGGAACGTGGGCGCCTCTTCGCTTTTTTCCTTGCCGGAAAGATACCGGGTGACCAGTTGCGCCGCCTGTGGCAGGCTGCGTCCTGCCCGCAACAGCAGGCTGGCCGCGTCTACCAGCACATTTGCCCGCCGCGGTTTGCCCACGGCGCTCGACACCGCCGCCTCCATCTCGCTATAACGCCCCTGCTGCCGATAGAACGACGCCAGGTTCAACACATGCACCGGATCCTGATCGCTGGCCGCCACCGCGGCTTTATACTCGCGCTCTGCCGTGCCCAGGTCCTTGTCTTTTTCCGCCAGTCGGGCTTTTACCCAATGTCCTAAAGCAGGCTGCTGTTTTGCCAGAACCTCCGCTTGCGCTCGCGCTTTATCTTTGCCGCCGCCGACGATCCCCGGCGCCTCCACATAAAACTCCGCTAGATCGCTGCGCGCGCTTACGTCGTTGGCGTTAAGCTCAACCGCTTTTTCAAACTCTTTGCGCGCTCGTTTGGCCAGGCCCGGCGCGGAGATGATACTCGCATTGTCAGCCTTCTGTCCGTACGCCCGCCCCAGCCACATGTGGTATGCGCTCTTGTTCGGAGCCAGTTCCACCGCGCGCTCGCCCGCCTTCACCGCCTGGTCCCAATTCTCCAACGAATAATAGGCCCGGCACAGCATGTGGAACACTTCCGCGTCCGTTGTCCGCGCGGCGACCTGCTTCTGCAACTCTGTCACCGCTTCATCCACCCGGCCCGACGTCAGCAACTCCTGGGGACGCTTGTCCCCCACCACCGCCGCCGCCGCCGTCACGCTCGCACCCATCACCAGCGCTGCCACCAGCAATCGCTTTTTCAATACCTGGCCCATCATCACCGTGTCACCACCTTGACGGTTGATCCCTCGCTTAGGGGCTGCCCATTCACTGACCCCAGCGCCACCAGCGACTTTTCTTCCAACCCCTGCTTGACTTCGATCTTCGTCAAGCTGGAGATTCCCGTCTTCACTTCCTTACGATGCAATTTGTTCTCGACGATCTGGTATACGAAGCGCGCGCCATCCTCTTCCAAAATGGCCTCGCGGGGCACCGTTAGCGCATTTTCCTGCCTTGCCGACGCGATCATCACGCTCACATTCACATTCGGCAGCAGCTTCAGGTCTTGGTTATCGACCGCACACACCACTTCGCCCACCGTGCGTGTCCCGCGATTGATGACCGTGGCCGGCACTCGCGTCACCACCCCATCCCACGTCCGCCCGGGCACTGCGTCCCACGCTAAGCTCACCGGTTGGCCCTTCGCCAGCTTGCCGATCTCCGGCTCGTCCACAAACGCCCGCACTTGCATCTTGCGCAGGTCCGCCACCTGCACCAACAGATCTCCCGCCGCGACGAACTGTCCCTCCCGGACGGGCAGGGAATATACCGTGCCCGCGCGCGGCGAAGTGATGTTCGCATTCTTCAGCATGTTCTCCGCCGCCGCATACGCGGCCCGTGCCTCCGCCGCCTCCGCCTGCACCTGTTCAATCTCCGGATTCGAATACCGCTTCGTCGTCTTCTGCTCCAGCAGCGCCACGTCCGCCTGCGCCTGCTTCCACCTGTTCTCCGCCGTCTCTACTTCGCCCGCCGATGCCGACCCCCGCTGCTGCAATTTCCGCATCGTATCCAGATTGCGCCGCGCCGAATCGCGCTCCGTCCGCGCCTTCTCCAGATTTGAACCCGTGGTCAGCACTTCCTCATGCGTACCGCCTTTGCGGATCGCCGCCAGCGCCGCTTCCGCTGCCCGCAACTTGGCTAATGCTCCCGCGGCTTGCGCCCGGGCATCGGCGTCGTCCAACTGCACCAGCATCTGTCCCGCTTTGACTTGGTCGCCTTCCTTCACAAAAATCTTCCGCACCGGCGCCGGCCCTTGCGCGTGCGCTTCAAAATTATCCACCGGCTCGATCTTCCCGTTGGTTGAGATCGAGTTCTGGATGTTCTCCCGCTTCGCCGTTTCCGCCCGCACCGGGATCTCGCTCTTCCCGTACAGCGTCACGATCAGCAAAAAGATCGCGACCACCGCCACGATTCCTACGATGATCTTGTTTTTTCTTAGCCAATCCATTGCCACGGTCTTTGTCTATCCCTTTCGATTCCGCCTGAATGACAGTAAGGCCAGATGAAACCTAGATTATAGCCACCTTTTGCGCTCATCCGCTGCGCGAATCACTCCGAACCAGCTCTGTACAACTTATCTCTGTAAACTATGGAACCCAAAGAGATTGCCTAAGTTTGTCCATCCCCGAGTGTGGTAAAACCACCACTTTATCCAGTCTCTTTCTCCGCCTCATAGCTTGGATGCAAAACTCCACCCCCAGCTCCAAAACCCTTTGTGCTAGCTGGCTTAGCTGCGGCCCATAAGCGGGGCTTAACGTAGCCAAGCTAGGCTCAGCCCGCCTTCTTTTGCTTGCATCCAATAGACGTGAATAGTTGCAGTCACCGGCCGTTCCAAGCCGACCAAGTCTCCCGTTCGCTAGGTTTAAAGGGCCCATGAAGTTTGTCGCACTCAAAAATGCCGCGGTTCAAGTGGTCAAGGATCTCCAATGCAACCATACTTTTGCCATGGCTGCGGGCCTCTCCTATTACTTCCTGCTCTCATTGTTTCCACTGCTGATCTTCATCGCCGGCATTCTCGCCTACATCCCTATCCCCGGACTGTTTGAAGAGATCCTCAACACCATGTCGCGCTTTGTTCCTGCTGCGGCAATGGGCACCGTGCGCGACATCCTCTCCAGCGTCCTCACTCCACCCGCCACCGGATGGATCTCGTTCGGCCTGCTCTTCACCGTGTGGACTGCCTCCAGCGGCTTTGCTGCCCTCATCGGAGGATTGAATGTCGCGTATGACGTTCCGGAGACGCGTCCGTACTGGCGCGTCCGCCTGCTCGCCCTCGGTCTGGCCGTCGCCGTCGGTTTCTGCATCATCGTCGGACTCGGTGTCAGTCTTATGGGGCCACGCTTCGGAGAGATACTCCAGGAACATCGCCGCGCCGGACCGCTGTTTGCCGCCGTCTGGCCCACCATCCATTGGATCGTCATCGTCGCGTCCATCGTCGTCGCCGTGGAAGTCCTCTACTACCTGGCGCCCAACATCAAGCAGCGCTTCGTCAGCGCCCTGCCCGGTGCCACGCTGGCCATCGGCGCTTGGATCGGCGCTTCTTATGTCCTCGGAATCTATATGCGCGAGTTCGCCGACTACAACAAGACCTACGGCGCCATCGGCGGTGTCGTCGCCCTGATGTTGTGGTTTTATGTCTCTGCCACCGCAGTGCTGATCGGCGCTGAGGTCAATGCCGAACTCCTCAAGGCCGCCGGCGGAATGCTGCCCACCAAAGAACCGCCCGCGCCTAAAAACTTGAATGAAGAAGTGCGCGCTGCCTAGCCTCCGCCCGCTGAACCGAGTGGTGGGTAGCTCGCATGATTGCTCCCGAGCCCCGTAGGGACAGCAGCCTTCCCAAAAACACAAATCGGGGACGGCTCTCGCCGTCCCCGATGAACAAACCGCCTTACTGCTTGATATCCACCGGCTCCAGCGTCTTGAAGCTTATCGCCGACTCCGCCGGCAGCACGACCTCTTTGTTTCCCGTATAGACCGCGCCTGCCGTACCTGCGCCCGCACCCACCGCCGCGC
>JBKKBM010000174.1:0-5860 GCA_046714215.1 Terriglobales bacterium
TGCCAGCTTCACCGTGACTTGCTCTTTCATGACTTTTGCTTTCTTGGCGGCGGGCGGGCTTACCTGCGCCGCCATGCCTCCCGACGTGACCACCACCAGCAGCGCCAAACCCGCCAAATATGCGGAACATGCCTTTCGGTCCATTGCACCCGTCCTTCTAGCTTCTATCGTTCTGTCATTTCTATTGTTAGATGCAGCTAGTCCAGCGCCCACAGCTCGCGATGGACGGCAAAGATCACCACAAATACTACTAATCCCGCTGCCGCCATGCCTCCGATCGCGACCGGCACATGGATCCAGCGGGAGAGCCATCCCGCCAGAAAGCTTCCGATCGGAGGTAAGCCCAGATACGCGGTGGCATAGATGCTCATGGTGCGCCCCCGCAATTCATCGGACGCCAGCAACTGCAGCCGGGTATTGATGATGGCCACCATAATAATGAGGCAATAGCCGGCCACCATCTGCATCGCCACCGAGATAAGAAACTCCCGCGATGTGGCAAATCCTATGATGGCGGCGAAGAACAGCGTGCCCGTGGCGAAAATGATCTTGCCTCGGTAGCGCGGCTTGCCCACATACGCGATCGTGACCGCGGCAAAGAACGCGCCCAGTCCGGAAGCCGCCATCAGCAAGCCTAACCCGCGCGCGTCGCGCTGCAGGATGTCTCGCGCAAAGTAGGGGACGAAGGAAAGATAGGGCACACCCAGCAATCCGCCGGTGCAGACCAGCAACACCAGGACATTCGTTTTGGGATTGCCGAACACATAGCGGAAGCCCTCCGCCAGGCGCGTCCACCAGCTACTTTCCGGGATGGCCGATTGCGCCGGGTAATGCATCCGCATCAGCGCCACAATGACCGCCACAAAACTCAGGCCGTTCAGGAAGAAGTTCCCACTCGCTCCGAACCAGGCCATGGCAAAGCCGCCCATGGTGGGCCCCAGCACGCGCGACATATTGAATTGCGCGGAGTTCAGTCCCACGGCGTTGCTCAATATCCGCCGCGGGACCAACTGCGGCAGCAGCGCCTGTTGGCTCGGTGTGGCCAGCGCTGACGCTAATCCGGTGAGTAGCGCCAGCGCGATGATCTGCGTGACCGTAACCTTATTCGCATAGGTCAGGCCCGCGAGCAGGAACGCCGCGGTCATCATCACCAGTTGCGTGCTGATCAGGAGTTTCCGTTTGTCCACATGGTCGGCGATCACCCCGCCTACCAGCGTGAACACCACCAGCGGCACCGCCGACGCAAAACCCACTACGCCCAGCCAGAACGCGGAGTTCGTCAACTGCAGCACCAGCCAGCCCAGCGCGATGTTCTGCATCCACGTGCCCACGTTGGAGAGGAAGTTTCCCGCCCACAGATAGCGGAAGTCGCGATGCTCCAGCGCCTCCAGCATCTGCGGCCGGGTGATGACTTCAGACTTGAGTTCGACCGACGCCGGCTCCGCCATACTGCCTGCGGACTGGCTCTCCTGCTCCGCGCGTTGCACGATGCCGACGGAGGGCAATTCCTCCCCCGGCGAGGCGCGCGCGGGCAACGGCGTTTCGGGCGGACGATGGTCAGGTGATGGAGGCAGGGGATTCACGCGCGGCGTAGGTTCTTCCGGACTCGGAACATCTCCTCTAGTGTAAGCTGTTCCCTCGATTTTTTTCAGGAGCTCACGCTTGCGCCTACGGTCGTTAGTATCTCTGGTTCTAATTCTCGCCTTCACTTTTTCGACGGTCGCGCAGAATGCGCCCGCCGCGCCGCCCGCAAAAGTATTCGGCTTTCGCGATTTCACCGAGCAAGCCAAGTGGAACCAGAAGTTTCTCGCCGTGCCTGACCCAAAACTTGCGGAAGAGCATCTCCGCATCCTTACGGTGGCGCCGCACGTGGCCGGATCGCCCGAAGACAAGAAGACCGCCGATTACGTCGCCCGGAAATTCCGCGAAGCCGGCCTCGAGACGGAGATCATCGAGTACAAGGTTTGGATGAACTATCCCAAAGAGATCAGCGTGCGGGCCACCGCGCCCGCCGGCCTCAAGATGAAGGGGCCGCATCGCGAGCAGGTCAGCGACGATCCCTTCCAGAACGACCCGCGCGTGTTGATGGCTTTCAATGGATACTCCCCCTCGGGCGAGGCCGAAGCGGACGTTATTTATGCCAACTACGGCCGTCCGGAAGATTTCAAGAAGTTGCAGGAGATGAAGATCGATGTGCGCGGCAAGATCGTGCTCGTCCGCTATGGCCAGAATTTCCGCGGCGTGAAAAGTTATGTCGCGCAGGAGCACGGTGTGGCCGGTGTCGTCATCTATTCTGACCCCATCGACGACGGCTATTTCCGCGGGGATAAATATCCCAAGGGCCCGTGGCGTCCGGATAGCGCCGTGCAGCGCGGCTCCGTGCAGTATCTGTTCAAGTATCCCGGCGATCCCACTACGCCGGGCATTGCTTCCGTCGCATCGTTGCCGGACTCAAAGCGCATCGCGCCCAAGGATGCGGCCAATCTTTCCACAGTGCCCACCACGCCCATCTCTTATGAAGATGCCGCGCCGCTTATGGCCAATCTGGGCGGACCGGAGAGTCCGCGTGAATGGCAGGGTGCACTGCCCTTCACGTATCACGTGGGTCCGGGGCCGGTGCGCCTGAAGCTGAAGATCGTCCAGGATTATGCCTACCGCTCCATTTGGAATGTGATCGGCAAAGTGAAAGGCTCGCAATTTCCCGATGAATGGGTGATTGCCGGCAATCATCGCGACGCCTGGGTCTACGGCGCGGTCGATCCCAACAGCGGCACTGCTTCGCTGTTGGAGACGGTGCACGGCGTGGGCGAACTCCTCAAAGCGGGATGGCGTCCCAAACGCACCCTGGTCTTCGGCAGTTGGGACGCCGAAGAACAAGGGCTCGTCGGCTCCACTGAGTGGGTGGAGCAATTCCCCGCGGAGATGGCGCAGGTGGCCGCCTACTTCAACATTGATGTAGCTGTCTCTGGCCCCAACTTTGGCGCCTCCGCCGTACCCAGCCTGAAGACTTTCGTTCGCGACGTCACCCGCATGGTCCCCAGCGCCAAGGGGCAAGGCACCGTCTACGACGATTGGAAACAGGGCCAGGCGGCGCGGCCCAACCGCTCAGCCACAGACTTCAACGCGGCGCAGACCCAGCCCGTCTCCGCCACAGAAACGGAAGTCAACGTTGGTGACCTGGGCAGCGGTTCAGATTACACGCCCTTCCTCCAGCATGCGGGCGTTCCCGCAACTGACATCGGGTCGTCTGGCTCATACGGCGTTTACCATTCCGTCTTCGACAATTTCACCTGGTACAAAAAATTTGCCGACCCCCACTTCATCTACAGCCAGCAGATGGCACGGGTACTCGGCCTGCAGATGTTGCACATGGCCAATGCCGACGTGCTGCCTCTGGACTACAAGGCTTACGGCACAGAGATCACAGCGTATTTGAAGGCTGCGAAGACGAAGGCCGGCGCCGCTTCCAAATTGGATTTTGCTCCCGCCATGGCGGCGGCGGAACGGTTTACCCAAGCCGGTAGCAAGCTGAAGCAACTGCAAGCCGATCCGCCCGCCAATGCGGTCAAGTTGAATGCCGTGCTGCGCAAGGCCGAGCGCGCCCTGCTGCTCGACCAGGGACTGCCCCGGCGCCCGTGGTTCAAGCACGCCATCTATGCGCCCGGGGAGTACACCGGCTACGCCGCCGTGGTCATCCCCGGGGTGAATGAAGCGCTGGACGCCAGCGACGAGGCCCGGGCCGCCACCCAACTCGCCGCCGTTACCGCCGCCCTCATCCGGGCGGCTGAGGTCATGGAATCTATTGCTCCCTACCCTACGATGTGATATTTTTCGCGCCAGATGAACTCCTACACCCTGGGGCGCGTGGGCAGTCTGATCGCCGGCGGTGGCATCATTTGGGCCACCTACGCGGCCACTCGCAACCTTGAGGTGGACGCCACGTTTCTGGAGCAGCCGCTGCGCAATGTCTTTATGCAGACCGGGCCGCTGGAGGTGTGTGCGGGGGGCATCATCATCTGGCTGGCGGGTAAATGGCGCGCTTCCATCTCACACTAGCCGCTATGGCCTGCCGGAATAAGCAAAAAAGAGCCGACCGCTGGAAACCCCGCATGTCGGCCCTGCGTCCAAACTAACGCGCCCCGTCTAAGAGAGATCATTATGGCCTTGGCTCGTCTTGTGACGCGTACCCCGGAACTCGCCCAAACCCTTGCTCGTTCCCTCGAAGCTGCCGGATATTCCGTTGAGTTCGCCTCTCCGGATCTTGTCTCCCATGGTGTGCTGGTGGGTGTGCCGCTAGCCCCCGCCGACCTCGAGGTGAATCTCGATGATCCCTCCGCCGCGTCTTCGTATCTCATGACTGCCGACGGCAAAGAGATCTCCTTCGCCTACGATGCCTGTGAACGTGAGTTCGTTCTGGCGCCTGCTTGGAGAAAGCTGAAGCAAGCGTTTGCCCCCGTGTTGCAGAGCTTGAAGCGCGAGAAAGCGCCCGCCGAAGAAGCCGATGCTCCGGTGTTGGCCACCGATTCAGGTCGGGATTCAGCTTCGGATCTTTTGCCGGGTTACGATTCCGCGATCACTACCCGCATCGAACCGATCGCCGAGCCGGTGTCGGAACGCCTGCCCGAATCGATGCCCGAGCCCGCGCCCGCAACGATGGCGCAAAGCATCTACCTGCCCGAAGCCGCGGTTTTTGCGGGGGAGGAACCCGAACCCGGGCCGGTAGAGTTCAGCGGCGCCGATTATTTTGACGGTCAAGGGGTAAGAAAGATCGCGGGTCGCGAGCGTATCGCGCCCATGGAAGCGTCTGCCACCCGGCAACCAGAGACGGCGAGCGTAAAGCCGGTGGAAGCGGCGCCGGAACCGTTGCCCCCACGCACGCCTTGGCTGTTGACCGCGGCCCTGCGGGCAGAGGCGGCGCGCACGTCCCTCGCCGGCCACCTGCGCACCCAGTGGCAGCAGCGCCGCAACACCCTCGCGCATTCAGAACATCGGGTAACCCGCCTCCGCGGATACGATCTGGCTTGGCTCCGCTCCGTCCCCGTCGCCGCCGTGATCACCCTCGCCTTCCTGCTGGGCTGGGGATACGCCACCTCGCAGCGGCCGACGCCAGCGCCCCTAGCCCTGAACGACGGCGAACGGGCCCAGCAAGCATCGGTCGTGCCCTTACCCCCTCCCAAACCTGAGAGCGTGATCCGGCCAGTGGTAGCCTCCGCAAAACCGTCCGCGGCCAAGCGCACGACCAGTCGTCGTGTGGATGCCGAGACGTATAACGGCGAAGAAGACTACAACGATATCGGACAGGACGTAGTGGTTCGCCATTACCCGGCGAAAGGCGTCCAGGCAGCGGCCAACCAGAAGACCGCGATCAAGCGCTTCAGCGACATCGAATAACGACGATCCTTCCCCGCAAAACAGAAGCCGCGCCCACACGGGCGCGGCTTGATGCTTAGCTGGTGCCTTATCGCTTGGCCGCGAGCTGCTTTTCCATCAACTCCGTGTAGTCCACTTTCTCCAGCCCGTGCACCTTCTTGTTGAACTCATCCACCTTCGACGAATAATTCATGGAGCAGAACTTCGGCCCGCACATTGAGCAGAATTTCGCTTCCTTGTAGTAATCGTCCGCCAGCGTCTCATCGTGCATCGAGCGCGCCGTCTCCGGATCGAGCGAAAGCGCGAACTGCTTTTCCCAATCGAAGGTATAGCGCGCATAGCTGATGGCGTCGTCGCGGTCCTGCGCGCCCGGACGATGCCGCGCGATGTCCGCGGCATGCGCCGCTATCTTGTATGCGATGATGCCGTCCTTCACATCTTTTGCGTTGGGCAGCCCGAGATGCTCTTTGGGCGTCACGTAGCAGAGCAT
>JBKKBM010000175.1:0-3762 GCA_046714215.1 Terriglobales bacterium
CATCAAGCCCATCGCGCTGCGCATGGTCTATGAGGCGTCGCACTCGGTGGATATCCCCGTCATCGGCATGGGCGGCATCACTACCGGCACCGACGCAGTCGAATTCCTGCTCGCCGGCGCAGCCGCCGTAGAAGTCGGCACGGCCAGCTACTTCGATCCATGCGCCACGGAGCGCATCGTCAGCGATCTGGAGCGCTGGTGCTTGGACCATCGGGTGAATGCGGTGACAGATTTGATCGGGGCGTTGGACGAGAGGGTGTAGCTACTATTCAGCGATCTTCGCCGCCATTTTTTCGGGAATCTTGTTCCTGATCTCTTCCGGAAGCTTCTCATGCAGACGCCGCGCCTGCGCTAGCGCCATGCCCGCGGCCACGACCGGCACCGGGGTTGAGACCATCACGATCACCCACACCAGCGCGGACACCACGAATCCAATACCCGCCCCAATGTAGAGCCAGAACGCCTGGTCAGGATTGAAATGGCGAATGAGGCCTACGGCCAACAGGAAGGCCAGCGCCGACCCGCTGGCGATGAACAGCACACTGAAATCGATGATGCGGTGCAGGCGCTGCTTTCCGCGGCAGCGGGCGCAGTCGCGGAAGTGCTGCTCGTAGTCAGCCCGCATCTCCGGCGCCAGGCCGCTGATGTCATAGCGCCACCCGGCGAGGATCTCGCTGACTACCTTGTCTGTACAAGTCTGTGACATTTTTGCTCTTGGCTTTTAGCTCTTAGCTTTTGGCTCTTGGCTCGGATCGCCGCACGGGCGCAGCCCTGAGAAAGGAAGTGTTCACGGGTTCCGATTACACAATTACCCGATTACCAATGGCTACTCTTGATTATAGCTCGATTGCGGCCAGGGGCTCGTCCTGAGGGGCGAGATGCAGGCGGTTGGCATGGAGCAGGTTGCGGCGCTTTTCCAGCACCATATCCGCACAGCGGCGCGCTACTTCGGGATTGTTATTGTTTTCCGAGAGATGCGCCAGGATGATGAAGGCCGCGCCGCCGTCGTAGTCATCTTCGAAGAACTTAGCCAGGGACTCATTCGAGAGATGTCCCACCCGCGACATCACCCGCTGCTTCACGCTCCACGGATACGGGCCGTTGCGGAGCATCTCCGTATCATGATTCGATTCGATCAGCAGGCCGTCGCAGGCCTTCAACCGGTCAGCGACGTTGCGGGTCATCTGTCCGATGTCGGTGACAAAGCCTACGCGCACCCCTTCGATGGTAAAGACAAAGCCACAAGGATCGACCGCATCATGGGAGATGGTGAAAGGCTGAACACCGATCGAGCCGATGTGGAAGGCGCGTCCCGCTTCGAAGTGCTCCAGACGTTCGAGCTTCGCCTTCTCCGGAGCTTCTTTGAATTGCACTTTGCGCGACCACCGCTTCCACGCCTGGTGCGTTGCACCCGTCATGTAGACCGGGACCTTCAGCTTGCGCGCCAACACCGCCAACCCGCTTACGTGGTCAGAATGTTCATGGGTGATGAGGATGGCACTGATCTGCTCCGCATCCTCGCCAGCCTGCGCCATTCGTTTGAGGGTTTCCTTGCACGACAGGCCCGCGTCCACCAGGATGCGCGTCGACGAATTAGCAACAATAGCCGAGTTTCCTCGACTACCACTCGCCAAGACTGTCATGCGCACCGACATTCTGGCTCAAGGATAGCGCGATTCGTTGTGGATAGGTGAGTGAATAATGCAGTGCGGGAGAGTGTTCGTACCAAAATCGGTGGGGTGCTGCATTGAAACTAGTACTTATAAAACCCGCGGCCACTCTTCTTGCCCAACCACCCGGCATCCACCATCTTGATCAGCAGCGGGCAAGGGCGATACTTTGGATCGCCGAGGCCATCTTGCAACACCCGCATAATATCGAGGCAGACGTCGAGCCCGATAAAGTCCGCCAGCGCCAGCGGTCCCATGGGATGCGCCATGCCCAACTTGAAGACTTCGTCCACCGCCTCCGGCGTGGCTACGCCTTCCATTACCGCGAACATAGCTTCATTGAGCAGCGGCATCAGCACTCGGTTCGAGACGAATCCGGGCGCATCGTTGACTTCGACCGGCGTCTTTTCCAGCTTGAGGGCGAGTTCTTTCACGGTCGCGTAAGTCTCGTTCGAAGTGGCCAGCCCGCGGATCACCTCGACCAGTCTCATCATCGGCACAGGATTGAAAAAGTGCATCCCAATGACCTTGTCGGGACGCTTCGTCAGCGCCGCCAACCGGGTGATCGAGATCGACGACGTATTCGACGACAGGATGACCTCCGGACGACAATAGCGGTCAAGGTCTTCAAAGATCTCGCGCTTCACATCAAAGCGCTCACTGGCCGCCTCCACCACGAAGTCAACATTCGCAAATCCGCTGCGGTCGGTGCAAGTGGTAATGCGCGCCAGGGCCTGGTCTTTGACCTCCGGCGCGATCTTTGCCTTGGCCACTTCACGCTCCAGGTTCTTGGAGATGAAGCCGATGGCGCGGTCAATATATTCCTGCTTCAGGTCGCAGAGAATGACGTTATAGCCCGACTTGGCAAACACGTGCGCGATGCCGTTACCCATGGTACCCGCGCCCACGATACCGACTTTGAGGATGTCCATGTTGAGGTCCTTAGAAGAACTGAAAAGTTTATCAGAGGAAGGGCGGGAACAATTTCACCACAGAGGCACAGAGACACGGAGGAAGCAAAACCGAAAGCTAACGCGGAGCCGCCCTGCGCAGGGCAGCCTATGCGCGTGAGCGGTGGGTCAGTGCAAAGGTGTGCTGTGTATCAAGGTATTGTGCGGTACACAGAAGCGGTCCTTCCTTGCAGGAATGTTAAACAGGTCAGTACGGTGCCCGGTCTTAATTTTTTTCGCTTTTGCTTTCTCTGTGTCTCTGTGCCTCCGTGGTGAACCAGGTTTTAGCCAACAACCAAAAGCCTACAGCCAAAAACCAAAAGGGGCATGCTGGCGCATGCCCCCTTGGCTTCCACAGACTACTTACTATTCGAAGCTGAACGTCATCTTGATGCCAGCCACCTCGATCAGGTCACCTTCACCCAACTCCTTCTGTCCCGCGATCTCCTGGCCATTGATCTTGACTTTGATCTTGGCTTCGGAGGCGGCGATGAAGTACTTGTTATCGCGCTTGTTGATGAGCGCGGCCATGTTGGGAGCGAAAAATCCCTTCAGCCTGATGGACGCCATATCGCTCTTGCCGATAACGCTCATCTTGCCGGTCAACTGGTAATGACGCGCATCCGTCTTGCCGTCGACCACGGTCAGCGCGCCCGTGCGCTCTTTGGGGGGTGCCTGCGGCTCCGGCGTGATGCCGGGCTGCGTCTGGCCGGTCTGGCCCAGGGCAGCGGCCGCCATCATTTCCTTGGCCTTCTTCGTGTCCAGCACCATGGTCGCTTCCATCTTGGGCAGCGCTGGCCCGGTCTTTTCCACCGCTGCGTCCGCGCCCGGGCCTTCATGCCATTCGTCTTTGAAGGCGATGGTGTGCTTGCCGATGAGGATCACGTCTTCATCCTTGAGGGCGGCCTTGCTGATCCTGCGGTTGTTCAGGAAGGTGCCGTTCAGGCTGTTGTTGTCCTCGATCACGTACTTGTCCTGGTCCCAGTAGATCTTGGCGTGGTGCCCGGAGACAGCCAGGTTGTCCACGTGGATCAGGTTGTCGGGCAGCCGGCCAATGGTCACCACCCCTTGGGAGAGCGGGACCTCTTTCAGCACTGCCTGCTCGAACTTCAGATAGAGTTTTGCCACCTTTTACCTCCGGG
>JBKKBM010000176.1:0-5579 GCA_046714215.1 Terriglobales bacterium
ACCCAGTGCTATGTGCTCACGCCGTATTTCTATGAGCAGCTCATAGCCATTGAGGCGGAGCCAAACAGTTTGAAAGAAGCCTTTGGCGACATGAATGTCGAGCTCGACCTCGCCCGCGAACGCAAGCGCATTGCCGCAATCCAGTTCACTTCCCAAGCTGCGCCGGAAGTGGTTTCTGCATCTAACCGGCGTAAGTCCCTCCTTGACCTGGCAGAAGAACGGCTGGCTTTGCGCGACGCGCAAGGCGCGCATCGCATCGCCCAGCAGGTGCTGGATCAGAAGACGGAAGACCCGGCCCGGGCCATGTTCATCCTGGGACGGGCGGCAACGCTTAACCGAGACGTAGAAGGAGCGCGCATGCTCTTTGAACGCACGCTCACGGTGGCCAAGGAACCGCGTTTGGTCGCTTGGTCGCACATCTATCTGGGTCGCATCCTGGACCTGATGTGCAACCGGGAGACGGCAGTCTCGCACTACCGGGCGGCGCTCACCGCGGGCGATCCCGCGGCAGACACGAAGACGGCCGCCGATAAAGGAATTGTGGAGTTGCCTCCGGGTTGCGACAAGTAATGCTGTGAAAGTGATAAGCAAAAAAATGATCGGTGCGAAGCAGAAAGAATAGGAGTCTCATCCCATGAAGAAGTTTGCCTCCCTTGCCGCGGCGTTGATGCTGGCGGCCACCGCGTTGGCGCAAAGCGCGCCGGCGCCCGCTAAGCCGGCTGCGCCAGTGCAGCCCGCCGCGCAAAAACCAGCTCCCGCGCCGGGGGCCACCACGCCCGCTGCCCCCGGGGATGCCGCCGCGCCGAAAGTCGCCAAGGCGCCGGAGGCGAAGACTCCTGAAGAGTTCAAGGCGTATCAGGAGGCGGTCGCCATCACCGACCCGGTCGCGGCGGAAGCTGCGGCGGACGAATTCGCCAAGAAATATCCCACCAGCGAACTGCGCGTGCCCGCTTACAGCGTGATGCTGCAGAAGGCATATCAGACCAACGACGCCCCCAAGATCGTCGCCCTCGGCCGCAAGGTGCTGGCCATCGAGCCGGACAATGCCATGACCCAGGCCGTCACCGCCACCGCGATCGTGGAGACCACCAAAGAGACTGACCTTGACTCCGCGGAGAAATTTTCTGAGGCCACCAAACTCGCCGACGGCGCCTTGAAGAACATCGAGACCATGTGGTTGCCCCAGCCCAGTGTCACGCCCGAGCAGTTTGAGACTTTGAAAAACACGCTCCGCTCCATGGCTTACTCGACCAAGGGGTACATGGCCATGGGCCGGAAGGATTTCCTGGGCAGCGAAGAAAACTTTCAGAAGGCCGTCACCGCCAGTCCACAGCCCGACGCCGTGCTCTACCTGCGGCTGGCCGTGGCCCAGGACAGTCAGCGCAAGTATGCGGCCGCCTTCGCCAGCGCCAGCAAGTCGTTGCAGATCGCGGAGTCGCAGAGCAACAGCGTCGTCGCGAATCTAGCCCGCGGGGAGCGCGACCGTTTGCAGAAGTTGATGGGAAGCCCGGCCCCGGCGGCGACCAAGCCGGCGGCTCCGGCTACGGCTCCTAAGAAATGAACGGACCACGTACGCGGCGAAGGGCGGGCCTCGGGTCCGCCCTTTTCCGATTCCAGACCTGATGATCGCAACCCCATGAAAAACACGGCTCCCGATCTCGACGCTCTACAGGCTGCAGTGGGACATTCTTTCGGGCGTGTGGAATTGCTACAGCGGGCGCTCACCCACAGCTCCCACGCTAATGAGGCCGAACCCGCCGGCGCCGGCGACAACGAACAACTCGAATTTTTGGGCGACGCCATCCTGGGACTGGTGGCCAGCAAAGAACTCTTCGAACGCTATCCCAAATTCACGGAGGGCCAACTCTCCAAACTAAAAGCCCATCTGGTCAGTGCGCGGCATCTTATCCAGGTGGCGAAACAGATCGGACTCGGAATCTACCTACGCTTGGGACGCGGCGAAGAACGTACGGGCGGGCGCCAGAAGTCGGCGCTGCTGGTAGACGCGTTGGAAGCGGTCATCGCCGCCATCTATCTCGATGCCGGCCTGGACGCAGCGCGGCGTTTCATCCTCGATGCCATCGTGGGACCGGAACTACAGATCATCGATCGCGATCCCTTAAAGGCCATTGAGGGCTCTGACCAGAAATCTGCGCTCCAGGAGTGGTTGACTGCAACCGGCTTGCCCCAGGCTTCGTATCACGTAGTGCAGGAAGAAGGGCCGGACCATCGCAAGATGTTCACGGTGGAATTGCGGGTGGCGTTGGGACCAGCCACGGGTGACGTGCATGTCAGCCGCGCCCAAGGCCCGACCAAGAAAAAGGCCGAGCAACTGGCCGCCCAGGATGCGCTCCTCCTGCTGAAGGGCCCGGCGATTTAAATGGATCAGGAAACAAGACCCGTACCCGATCAGGAAGCGGCTATGGTGGAACAAGCGGCGCCGCTGGCGGCCGCGCCTCCACCGGTTGCGGCGGTTGCGCCCCATCATCCCGAAGACCTCACCACTTCCACTCTGATGGATTCCATCCAGTTCCTCGCCTCCACCATCGTGATCGCCATCTTCGTCATCGTGTTTCTGGCGCAGGCCTTTCAGATCCCCTCCGAATCCATGGAAAACACGCTGCTCATCGGCGACTATCTACTGGTGGACAAAGTTCATTACGGGGAAGGCGGCGTGTGGAGCCGATTGCTGCCCTACCAGCGCGTGGGCCGCGGCGACATCATCGTCTTCAAGTGGCCGGTACGCCCGAATCAGCATTTTGTAAAACGCGTGATCGGTGTTCCTGGCGACCGCATCCGCTTGGTGCGCGGCCGGGTGCTCATCAACAACACCCCTCTGGAAGAGAAGTATGCGGTCTTCAAGGCGCACAGCCATGACTTCTATCGCGACGATTTTCCCAACGTACGCTACCGCGGCCAGCAGGTAACCGACGCCTGGTGGCATGATTTTCCCGGCTTCATCCGCAATGGCGAATTGCTCGTGCCGGAAGGGCACTACTTTGTCCTCGGCGACAATCGCGACCAGAGCCTCGACAGCCGTTACTGGGGCTTTGTTCCCCGCGAGAACATCGTGGGCAAACCTTTCCTCATCTACCTCTCCCTGCAAACCCCGCCGCCGCACACCTCCGCCTCCGCTCCGGATGATAAAATCGGACGTTTCGGATATGTACTGTGGAACTTGCCGGGACTGGCTCGCTGGGACCGCATCATGCGCATCGTCCAGTGAGTTGTACTTTACCCTGTTCCCATCCTGATGACTTGCGGAAGTGAGAACCTTGGCCAAGCTGACCAAAGATAAAGAAAAAACAGAAAAACTCGGAAAACCGAAAGAGACGACCGCCGAGTTCATCAGCTCCATGGCCGCAGTCTTTGTCACCGGCTTGTTTATCGTCACCTTCAACCTGCAGGCCTTCGAGATTCCCTCCACTTCGATGAAGGACACCCTACTCGTTGGCGATCGGCTCTTCGTGGACCGCACCACCGTCGCGCCGCAGACCCGCTGGAGCGGGCCTATCGTTCCTTACTCTGATATCAAACGCAACGACATCATCGTATTCATCTCGCCCAAAGAGCCCGGCCTCTACGTGGTCAAGCGCATCATCGGAGTACCCGGCGACCGCATCCTTTTGAAGAATGGCGACGTGTACCGCAACGGCGAGAAGCTTGCCGAACCCTACGTGCTTCGGAATGGCAGCTACGATCCCTACCGCGATGAGTTCCCGGCCGTCCCTCCGCAGTTTGATTCCGTCTCCTCCGAATGGCACGTCTCGCTCAGCAGTTTTGTTCAGAACGGTGAATTGGTCGTTCCTGAAGGCAACTACTTCGCCATGGGCGATAACCGCGACGTCAGCTATGACAGCCGCTATTGGGGGTTCATCCCCCGCGCCAACGTGATTGGCCGGCCCATGTTCATCTTCTGGTCGTTCGAGACGCCGGAAGGCCAGTATCGCCAGACCGGCATGGCCAATCGCGTGAAAAATTTCCTTACTACCGCCTTGCACTTCTTCGACGAGACCCGCTGGCGGCGGACCTTTCGGCTGGTCCGCTGATGTCGCCACGGCGAGCCCGGCGGCTGGCCGCGGGCTTTATCCTGGTCCTCATCGCGGCTACGCTGCTGCCCCCATTCATCAACGCGAATCGCTTTCGCAATCGTCTGGCTGACACCATCCGTCTTTCCATCGGACGCCCCGTCAGTATGGGAGACGTCCACTTCACGTTGCTGCCGCGTCCCGGTTTTGTCATCGCGAACTTCGCTATCACGGACGATCCCGCGTTCAGCGCGGAGCCGGTGCTGCGCGCCGAATCCGTCACCGCGTCGCTGCGCCTCACTTCCCTCTGGCGTGGACGTCTGGAGATTTCGCGCCTCAGCTTCGACTCGCCCAGTCTGAATCTTGTCCGCTCTGCCGACGGCCGCTGGAATGTGGAATCGGTCCTGCGCCAGGCATCGCAAGTGCCGGCGGCGCCCACCGCAACTCCTCGCCCCGAGAGCCGCCCGCGCTTTCCCTACATTGAGGCCGTCAATGGCCGCATCAACTTCCGCGAAGGCCAGGAAAAACGTCCGCATGTGCTGATGGATTCTGATTTTGCCCTTTGGCTGGAGGCAGAAAATCAGTGGAACATGCGCCTGGAAGCGCGCCCCACCCGCACCGACGCCCATTTGAGTGATACCGGCCTACTGCGCATCTCCGGACAACTGCGCCGCGCGGATACGCTGGCCGCCACGCCCATGCGCCTCGATGTTGAGTTAGAGAATGCCCAGCTCGGTCAATGGACCAGTCTGCTCACCGGCCGTGACCGGGGATGGCGCGGCAGTACCGACCTCGAAGCTCACCTCGAGGGTACGGTCAGCGAATTCACCTTTGTGGCGAAGGCTGACGTCAGCGATTTTCACCGCCATGATATTGCCAACCGCGATTCGCTCGACGCGCGTATCGAATGTCGCGGCAACGCATCTCTCCTGGCGGGTCCGCGCCAAGCTTCGCTGCAATGTGCCATGCCTTTGGCGCAGGGCGCGGCGACCCTGGCGGGCACCTTTGCTCTCCAGCGTGAGCCTGATTTCGATCTGCAAGTGGCCTTCCGCGAGGTTCCCATCGCCTGGTTCGCCAACCTCTATCGCCGGGTCAAGCGCAATGTTCCCGAAGACCTCGATGCTCAAGGCACATTCAACGGCGAGTATCGTCTGCGTCGCGACCACTCCGCCAAGTCCGGCGCGGCGGTGATCGCCTCCGGACGCGGACGCGTCACCAGTCTGCAACTTGATTCCGAGGCGCGCGGCGCTTCCCTGGCGTTTGGCAGTTTTGACGTCGAGTTTCTGCGCCCGAAGAATCCCGCTACGCCGGTGCCTAATGAACTTACCATCGGCGCCGCCGGCGTCAGGCTGGGCGGCGCCGTCCCCGTCTACGTCGCGGCGAGACTTACCCGCACTGCCATCGTGGTTGAAGCCAAGGGAGACGCAGACCTCAAGCAGTTGCTGAGCGCGGCGAGTTTATTCGGAGTCTCGGATCCGCGTTAGCAGGACTCCTGTTTTGCTGATTTCAGTCTCTCGGTGAACGGCGTCTTTGCCAATTTCTCTCCGCCCC
>JBKKBM010000177.1:0-6008 GCA_046714215.1 Terriglobales bacterium
ATCTGTGCGAGCGTATCGTGGAAAAGATCTCGCAAACGTTACATTCGCTCAACGGCAAGCAGGTAGGACTGCTGGGGCTGGCTTTCAAGCCGAATACCAGTTCGGTGGCGGCGTCGTCCTCACTGATACTGGCTAAGCGGCTGGTGCAGGGCGGAGCGCAGATCCGCGCCTATGACCCCGTCGCTATGCCCGACGCCAAATTGGAATTCGATTTGGGCGTGAGTTATTGCGAGACGCCGTACATCGCCGCTGAAGGTGCAGACGCGCTGGTCGTCGGCACTGGTTGGCCTGAATTTCGTGCCCTGGATTTTCACCGCATCAAGCGGTCACTGAAGCAACCGGTGATCGTGGACACCAAGAACATGCTCGACCCCAGCCGTATCCGGGCCATGGGTTTTGAGTACGTGGGTATGGGAAGAGCGTAGCCGCTTCGGCGAGTCCTCCCTGTACGGACGCCCTGCCTCGGCTCCCTCCTGGGCAGGGCGTTTTTGTTTTAGCTTGTATTAGGTGGCCCCGGGGAGCATCATTTCGGCTGAAGTGCCCAAAGCAGCCCTTGCCGTCGTGATCCTATGTGCCTTTTGCGCATACGCGCAGGAGACTGCGCCGAAGCCGGCCGCTCCCGCACCTGCCAAGCCCAAAGCCAAGAAGGTCTATACCGAAGAGGATCTGGGCAATTTACGCGGCAGCATCAGCGTAGTGGGCGATTCCATCCCTAAGCCCAAAGTCGAAGAATCTACGCCGGCCGCGTCCATGGATGACCTGGACGAGCCCCTGCTCCCTGAAGAAAAGAGTGACCGTCCTCCGGCGGCTGACAAGAAGCCAAAAACTCCATCGAACTGCCGCAGCGCGGCTTGGGCCAAGATCGTGGACATGGTCGCGCGCCAGCAAGGGCTGACCATGGCGGAGGGTTTCTGGCATCAGAAACTCTTTGGCAATTCGTTCTGCATCGACAACGTGGGCAACCTGGACCGGATCACGCAATCGATCGAGGGCGAGTACACCACGGCTGCGAACGACCGTCTGCGAGTGACCGTTCAGTCCCATCGGCCCTGGCCGCAGGCGGAAACCCTGGTGGCCAACCACAAAAAGGGAAACCTCCTGATTGTCGTGTTCAAAGGCCAACCGTACCTTATCGAGGAGCTGGATACGGTCAAGTACGTTGTGAAGGGTCAGGGCACGTTTGGGGAAGAAACCAAGACTCACCTGAAATGGGTGGTCAAGCGCTTTCGCCTGCGCGATGCGGATATGGGACACATCGCCTTCTTCGAGAGTGGCAAAGACAAAGAAGCGGACGTTCAAGGCAGCCTGTATCTTAAGGTCGCGCGCAGGTAGTGTCTCCCCGCTGCTATTCGCGCTGTCCCAGGACTTTGTCCAGATATGCCAGATATTTTGTCATGAGCCTGTACGTCTTGTAGTGCTCCGGGATGTCGATGTGTTCGATCTTGTCATCGGGAGTGTGGAGATACTTACTGGTCTGCGGCGTGATGGAGTGGACGGTGAGCGCCGGGATCTTCTTCCGGGCAAAGCTCTCTGAATCGGTGGAGCCGACGGTCTCAAAGTTGATGTTGCGCAACTTCATGTCCATGGTGGCCGCCACGTTGAGGATGTCCTTGGTCAGGCGCTTGTCCGCACGATTGCCCCATACGGCCGTGGGGCCCAGGCCCAGCGTGTCCATGTTGATCATGGCATCGGTCTTGGCAATCTCCTCCGGGGTCATCTTGTTGGCGTAGTCGGCAGATCCGATGAGGCCCTTTTCTTCCTGAGAGAAGCCGATAAAAATGAAAGTATGCGTCCGGGGATGGCCCCGCAGGCCGTCGAAGATCGAGGGCAGCAGGGAAGCGCCGCTCCAGTTGTCGACCACGCCATAGCCGGCGTCGACCATGTCGAAATGTGCGCCTACGATGATCTGGCGGTCGGTCTCACCCTTGAGTATGCACACCACGTTGGGGATGTTCTCTCTGGCGACGGGAGCGTCCTTCACATCCGTGCAACCTGCTTGTTCGAAGAGCGAACGCAAAGTCTCGTGCCGCTTCGCATTGTTGCCCTCGTACATGCGCAGCCGTTTTTCGACCATCACCGGAGGGACGAATCGGTACTTGACGTCTTGGGCCACTACGGGCAGAGCGATCATGATCAGGGCGAGCGAGCCGACGGCGCGCAGCATGTGCTTGTGCATATTCGTTTCCTCGACTGAATGGAGTAGGCCCGCCATTATAGTCGTCTTGACAGCTGCCCCTGCGCGAGAATAGCCTCTAACCGCTTGGAATCTGAATCTTTCGGAGGCTACAAATGTCCGGGAAACTGCGTTTTGCGACCCTGGGAACCATGATCCTTCTTGCCTGCGTTGCTGCGGCGCAGGTTGCGCCCGTGACCCGGCCGTCGGAGGGATACAACATCCACGTGCTCGCGCCCCATGTGGTCGATGGCCACACCATGGGCCCGTATCACCACTATTGCAAGGTCGTGGGTGAAGGGCCGCAGATCGCTTGCCTCATCTACGAATCTACGGAACCGAACGCCATGCTCGTGCAGGTGGAATATATCTTTGGCAAAAAGCTTACGCGTCCTAACATGAGCCTGCGCCACTGGAACAAGAATTGGCACGACCACAAGCAGGAAATCTCCACCGGTCGGGTGCAGGTGCTGGATATGCCGCCAGACAAGGCCAAAGAAGTCGCCGACCTAGTCGCCACCACCGACGGCATCATCTACCACATCTATTTTACGGATACGACGCCGCCGCTGCCCGCCGGGCGGACGAGCATCGCCCAGTCTGTGGGCCATGTGAATCTGAAGAGCCTGAAAGAGGGCGCCGAGGGGGTTGAGATTCCGGCCAAGGGAAAGAAAGCTGCGGCGAAGAAATAGAGATTGGTTGTCGTGATTGAAGGAAGGCGAAAGCCTCCCATTTTTTTCTTCTCGCGAAACGGGTAACCGTGAGCGCCGGATAGCGCGAACCTGAGGCGAGGGGAAATGCGATCCCTAGGAGAAAATGGGGTGGGCGATGGGATTCGAACCCACGACAGCCGGTGCCACAGACCGGAGTTCTACCACTGAACTACGCCCACCGTGGTGTCCTAATAGTGTAGCAAATCCTGGGGCAGCCGCCGGCTGCCAGCTTAATTCACTCCGCACGACCCCGGGCCGCGTGGGTCGCCACAACTCCCGCATCCGCCGCTGCTTTTGCGGGAACCTGCCGACTTGGCAAAGTCTCCTTTGCCCTTAGGCGAACCTACCGCGAAGGCCGATAACTGCTGCTCCAGCCTGGTGCTGTCGCAAGCGGGGCAGTGGGCCTTCTGCGCTCCATGCACAATCGCCTCAAAGCGCTGCTCGCAGGCCTGACAGATGTATTCAAAGATCGGCATATCCGTTCATTATAGCCGCCGCCTGCAAGCATCCAGCCGTTATTAGTCTGTAAATCCGGTATTCTAGAGACACCTTTTGACGAATGAGTTCACCGCTAACAACTGAAAACGCCTTCATTCCCCGCCGGGGAATGAGTAACGCCCACATGCAGACGCTGGCCGGGAACTTCCTGCCGCGCTCCAGTCTGCTGCCTGCGGCCGAAGAGCGCCTATTCCGGGTGGAGCCGGAAGTCCAAGTGCTCTGCCACTGCCATTGGCAGCCCGAACATCGGAAGCACGATGCGCTTACCGTGATCATCGTGCATGGGCTGGAGGGTTCCACCTCTTCCAAATATGTGATCGGCTTGGGCAGCAAGGCCTGGGCCCAGGGCATGAACGTGGTGCGCATGAACATGCGCAATTGCGGCGGCACGGAAGAACTCACGCCCACGCTGTATCATTCCGGCCTGTCGAAGGACGTGGGCGCGGTAGCGCAGACGTTGATCGAGCAGGACCAACTGCGCCGGGTGGCGCTGGTGGGCTATTCCATGGGCGGCAACCTGGTGATGAAGCTGGCGGGCGAATGGGGCGCAAATGCTCCGCAGCAGATCGTAGCCGTGGCCGGAGTCTCGCCCGCGATGGATCTGGCGCCTTCGGCCGACGCTCTGCACTCCCCACAGAACCGCATCTACGAATGGAAGTTTCTCTGGGGCCTGCGCAATCGGTACCGGCGCAAAGTGGAGTTGTTTCCGGAGCGCTATGCGGCGCAGCACGGACGCTTTTATTCCACTATCCGCGAGTTTGATCACGAGGTGACCGCGCGCTACAGCGGCTTCACCAGCGCGGATGACTATTACAAGCGGGCCAGCGCGTCGCAGGTGGCGGAGCACGTGAACGTGCCCGCGCTGGTCATTCACTCGACCGACGACCCTTTCATCCGCATGCAGCCGGAGACGCGCGCCAAGTTGCTGGCCAATCCGCACGTGCGCCTCATCGAGACCGCCCACGGTGGCCACTGCGCCTTCCTGGCCGACGCCAATGGCTACGACGGCCGCTGGGCGGAGCGGACAGTGGTGGATTTTTTCCAGCAGCAGTTCGCCCGCTGACTGCGATACCATTTCGCAAACCCATGCAAGCCGACTTCAGCATCGAACTGGGACGCGATGACCATGCCCTCGAGGTCCCGTGGTCGTCGCCCGACGGGACCCAGCGCTATCTCAACCTGAAGCGCCAGCCGGAACTCCTACTGCATGTGCTGGAAGCCGCCGACAACCGCGAGCTAGCCGAATTCCTGGTGGCCCTGAACGCTCCGCACTCGCTGCTTGAGACCGCTAAATGCGATACCTGGCTCTCCGATGAGATTCATCCCGAGGAAGAGATATTTGGCGCGGCGTGGAAGTTCGGCGCGTATGTGGATGTCATCTTCTCTGCGCTGCCGCAGCGGGCGTTGCTCGCAACGCACGAGGAACTGGCGCAAGGCCTCAGTGCGCTGCTGCAACGGGCGCCGGATTTTGCCGCGGCCGCGGAGTTCGCCGTCCGCCGGTGTTATACCCACGTCTCCGAGGAGGGCGATCAGATTGATCAGAGTGAAGACGGTTTCTGCATCACGATTTATGTGAGTGGCTTTGGTGACGAGGAAGCTGATGCCCAAAAAAACTGGGCCATCGGTTTGAAAGTGGTGCAGAATGCGCTGATGCAGATGCTGGCGCAATAACAGCGAAGGATGGCGGGGCGGGCATAACCGCTTTGCTAGAATGAAGCAGACCCCAAACGCAAAACTGCGGGGGTGAGCCGAACGGTGAGCGCTGGATCACGCGAAACCTGAGGCGAGGGTGATGCAGCTTGCTGCGGAACCCTTAGATATTGAAGAGCGCGTAGCTCAATCGGATAGAGCATCGGATTTCTAATCCGACGGTTGCAGGTTCGATTCCTGCCGCGCTCACCATATATTCCAGGTTGCAACGACGCTACGCTGTTGCAACCTCGCGCTTTGCTCGCCCGGGTTCGGGGCTCGCTCCGCGCTCCCCATATATTCCAGGTCGACCCATTACATCTTCTGTCCGCTGCCCACCGACTGCAGCGTCACGGCCGTGCGTTGCAGCTCAGTCTTCAGCTTGGACACCGTCGATAGCAGGGCGTTGGCTTTCTCTTCCAGACCACGTTGTTTGGCCGTTTCCATCATGATGCTGGCACGTTCATAGATGCGGTTCGCTGAGTTCAGAAAATATGTCATGGCGTCGGCATGCGGTTTCCAGAGATAGGAAGAATTCTGCTTATCGCGGAATTCATGGCTCTCCACCACTAGACGCCCCATGACCGCCACGATGTAGCAGACGAGGTTGGCAAAGTCCGCACGAAAGCTTTTTTCGGTCGCATAATCGGCGCGCAGCGCTTCGGCTTCAGGGGCGGAGATGCCCAGTGATCCTTTGGTCAGCGGCACCACGAAGCACGATTTGTCCGCCACCCGCACAAAGTTACGGATGATGTCGAGTTGGTTTCGGACCTTGCCTTCTTCCACTTCATTGATGCCGGGTGCGCTAAAGCCGGCGTTGATCGCGGCGCTGGCCGCTTCGGGCGCGGTCACCCGCCGGGCGCCCGCCATGTTCAACGTCGGCGATGAAGTGAACGGGGTCTTCGGCGGGATTGGGGCAGCCGCCGCAGCCGCGG
>JBKKBM010000178.1:0-7294 GCA_046714215.1 Terriglobales bacterium
GCTTTAGCCTAGCCATCAACGCCCTAAAAACCTCTCCAGCGCCTCCACGTCACGCGCGGCCTGCTCGGCATAGCGCTTAGCCCGCGCGGCATCATTGCTCCCAATCGCATTCTGCGCCTTCGCCAGGTTGACCTTCATGCTGCTCTGCTTGGCCGCCATATCGCCACGCAATCCATATCCGGCCGCCGCCTGCTGCCGCTGCAGATTGTCTAATCCGGTATTCACCGCCGCCGCGCGGCTGGTAAGTTGATCGATCTCCTTCTCTACTTCATCCAACTCCGCTGCATTCGCCGCCGCTTGCGGATCTGGTGCCGCTGCCGCCTGCACGGCAGACTTCGGCACCAGATTCTTCGGCGCTGCAGCCATCGGCTTGGCTTCCACCGCCGCCGGCACGGTGCTAACTGGAGCCGCCACCGCTTCGCTCGCCGGCGCCGTTGCTGGCGGCTGCACCGCCGCGGTCGCCGTTGCCGCCGGTTTCGCCGCCTCCGCTTCTGCGGCCGACGCCTGCTTCCTATTCGGCAAATACGTCGCCGCTGCTATCAGCACCACCATCAAGATCACCGCGCCCAGCCCCATATACAGCCCGCGCGAACTTCCCTGCTTGATCTGCGCGACCGGCATCGGCATCGTCGGATTAGACGGAATCGGCGGAACCGCCTGCGCACTCGCCGCCGCCCTCGGCGCTGGTGTCGCCGGTGTCAGATTGCGCGCCGGTGTGAACGCTGGCGCCGGCGGCAGCATCGCGCCCGTCACCGTGGTGTCCTGCGATCCCTGGATGAACGTCTTGTCCTCTTGCATCGACTTTGCCACGCGCTGCACGGCAAAGCGGAACGCGTCGGCCGATTGGAAGCGTTGCTCCGGCGCCTTGGCGATCGACGTCAATATCAGGTCGTTCACCGCATTCGGTAGCTCCGGCAAGAGTTCCATCGGCGGCTTCGGCGCCTGGTTGATGTGCGCCGCCATGATGGAGAAATTACTGTCACCGTCGAACGGCTTGCTGCCCGTCACCATTTCATACAGGGAGATGCCCAGCGAGTACAAGTCGGAGCGCTCGTCCGTGTTCTCGCCCTTGATCTGCTCCGGCGACATATAGTTCATCGAACCCAACGTCGACCCCGGCGCGGTCAGCTTGTTGGGTTCGTCTTCGGTACGCGCGATGCCAAAGTCCATCAGCTTGATGATGCCGTCGGGGGTCAGCATCATGTTGGCCGGCTTGATGTCGCGATGGATCACCCGCCGCTGATGGGCAAAACTTAACGCGCTCAATACCTGGTCCAGATAGTTCAGCGCTTCGGGCGCGGCCACCGGTCCGTGATTCAAGCGCGAGGAAAGCGACTGACCTTCCACATGCTCCATGATCATCACCAGCTGGTTGTCGATGGTGAGCGCCGTATGCAGGGGCGCGATGTTCGGATGCTTCAACCCGGCCAGCACCTTGATCTCGCGCAAGAAGCGCGCCGCTACTTCCTCATGGCCTTCGAGGTCCGGCAACAGGACTTTCATCGCCTCCACACGGTCGGTGATCACATTCCGCACTTTGTAGACACGGCCCATGCCGCCGCTGCCCAGCACGCTCAGGACTTCGTAGTCGCCGATCTTCTTCGGGGTTGGATTGCTCATCGCTACACTCCTAGCAAATAAGGTGGAAGCCCGCTCCGCCTGGGGGATAGGCAGACAATGGGTCAAGCCGGGCAAACTGCCGTTCGTGGGTCGCTAGAAATTATGAGCTTCAGGGGAGGAAGGGTCAAGCGGGGACGATATGATCTGGCGTCACCGACCGCTTCGAACCCGGTTGCCAAGGAAGTTACGCCACCGAACACGCGCAGAAACTTAGCTAGGCCACAGTGCGCTGTTCAACATGGTAATGACCGCCCTGAATCGACTTTACAGTTTCAAGGAAGGCGTTTGGTTCGCTCGTAGCCGATATGCCGAGGTCGCGCTGCGTCGCTTGCGTTGCAGCCCGGGCAACTTTCCCTCGATACGCCCCCCAATCGCTGGCATTAGGTGTATACTCGTGCCGTTTTCGGGACAAAGGGAAATCCAGCCAACGGCCTTGCCAAAGAGGCTGCGCGATTCTCGCTCCGCCGAAGACCAGGGAGGACCGATCATGAGCCCCCAATCCGTTTCACCTTATACAAACAATTCTCAGCTTCGGCGAGCAGCTTTGCTGCTCGCCGTCTGGCTCGTCGCCGCACCCCTACTCGCTCAGCAAAAATCAGCTGACAGCCCTTCGCTCCCACAGGTCGTGGTTGTCATCAACCTGCGCTCGAGCGAGTTGACCGTGATCGACGCGAAGTACCGCGTCTTCTACAACAAGTTCGAGAAGAAGACTCTCCCCATTCAGGGGTACGACCTGCGCAGTGCGATTCAGGACGAAGTGATGACCCGGCTAGCCGAGGACAAACGCTTCCAATGGCGCATGGCCAGCGACGATGACAAGGTCGATCCCGTGAAGCTCGCCGACGAGAAAACCCGCACCGCTGCTATGGTCTCCTCCGCTAAGGCCGACCGCGTACTGCTGGTGGATGTGTGGGGATTCGGCGCTTGGGTCACTGCGCTGGCTGCTGACCGTATGGATGCTGGCTTTGACTTCGTGATGCTGGACCGCGTCAGCGGACGCAAGCTGTGGAAGCAGCGCATCATCGAGCGGGTCAAGTTCTCCGGCGACCTGCAGAAACTGCAGGCTGATAACCAGAAGGAATTGAAGGAAGGCGTCAACACGCTCATTGAAAAGGTCTGTCAGAAGATGAAGACCAAAATAGCGGAGAAAAAAGTCTGACGCGCGGCGGTGGATCATGCTCGCTGTTCTTTTGATCACTTTCGGCCTGTGGGTGGGCCAAGCGCAAGAAGGCTCGTTGCGGGTGAAGACCGACGTCAGCGAGGTCGAGGTCTTTCTTGACGGCAACCGCGTGGGCAAGACTCCGCTGACGCTCACGGCAGTGCCCATCGGCGCTCATCGCCTCACCCTGACTAAACCCGGCTACGCCGACAGTGACGAGCAGCTGCAGGTCCAGCCGGGCGTCCCCGCCAAGCTTTTCGTCATCATGAAACCTCTGCCGAAGGAACCGCTAAAGTTTCCCGTGCGCTATTACGCGCTCCATCAGCATGCGGCAGGTTCCTGCAGCGGCATCCTGACCGTGACCGAAGCAGCCATTGACTACAAGTCCCACGACGGCAAAGAGGTATTTCACATCCCCATGCAGGACGTGAAGTCGCTCTCGCGCTCCATGGGCACCGCATGGTGGACGAATTCGCCGCTGCGCACACCCGGAGAGCGTGCCGGCTGCCGGCTGGAGGTACCGGGACGCAGCTATGGGTTCTTCGCCTACGAGGAAGACCCCGCCCTGGCGGGGACGCCCGCCGAAGGTCGCGTCGCGTTTCGCGATACCACCGTGAAAACCAAGGAGCTGTTCGAACTCCTCTACCGCATGTGGAGCGAAAACCTCGACCAGAAGCTGCGGCCGAAGGCGGATGCGAAACCGAAATGAATCGCCGTCTTAGTCAGCGCCACTGCCAGCTTACTTCTTTTCGTTGGGAGCGATGCGCCGCAGTTCGTCCAGGAAAATCTCGACCATCACGACCTTGTCGTGTTTTTACACGCTCTGGCCCTCTGGGTTTCTCAGGATGGCGAAGCGTTTGCCGTCGGGGTGAAGGGCGAAATTGCGCAGCCACTGCACATCGATCTCCGTCTCCGCCCACATTTTCGGTTTGTCTACCTGGAAGGAATTGCCTTCTACCTTGTAGTTGGCGACCATGATCTTGCCTTGGATGTTGCGGTAGAAAAGTTCCTTGCCGTTGTTCGACCACGTGGGCAGGCTGCCGCCTTCGTTCGAGACCTGCCATTTCCCGTCTCCGCCGGGAAACGGTCGAACATAGACTTCGTTGCGACCGACTTCGTTCGATGCGTAGGCCAGCAAACGCCCGTCGGGGGAGAAGGCGGGCCACATCTCGGCGAACGGGCTATTCAGGAAAACCGTAGGCTTGCCCGGCTTCCAGCCCGACTTGTGGTCTCCCTCCATCGGCAGGATATAGATGTCCAGCGAGTTTTTGACGTCGGCCTCGAGAAACGCCAAAAACTTCCCGCTCGGGTGCCAACTTCCGGGCGCCTGAAAGTTTTTGCTTTCCGTCAACCGTTGCGCCTCCCCCGTCCCGTCAGAGCGGCTCCAGTAGAGGTTATTAGCGGAGCCATGTCGACCGGAACCATACGTGATCCACCGGCCGTCCGGAGTCCACACCGGGACCTGGTCGGCCTCCGCGGCAAAGGTCAGTCGCGTCATCGTGTCCCGTTTCCAGTCGTAAACATAGATATCTGCGGCTTTACCCCCGTCCCCGAAGTGCAGCGCCAGCCGGGTACCATCCGGAGAGAACTGGGGAGAGCCATACGTGGCCATCGTGTTGCGCAGGGGCGTAGTTTTCCCTGCGTAGTCGAGCCACTGGACTTCCCGGACGTTTCCCGTGGCTCGGCCCTGCGCATACAGCAGCGTCCCGGAATCGGAGACCGCGTACTGGGCAGCTCCCGTACCTGAATCCGTGACCACGCCCTCAACTGCGGGTATTGCCTTGCCGGTCAGGGCCAGCGTCTTTAGATCAAAGGGCACGGCAAATAACGTGCCCTCATGCATGTACATCACGTGGCCACTGGGCAGATAGCGCCCGTAGCTGCCGCCTCGAACCAATATCTCGTGCTTGCCCGTCTCCACCGAATGAACCACGATGTTGGCGTTATCAAATCCCTCCCCACTGTTGTGGGCAGTGAAGAGTACCGCCTTGCCGCCCGGCAGCACCTGCGGCCAGCGATGGGTGGTCTCAGCCGAGTTCTTGTCCAATTCCGTGAACGGCTCTGGCTTTCCTCCAGCAGCATCCAGGCGCGACAGCCCTTCACGGTTCCCCAGCGCCACCACGATCTTGTTGTTAGTTCCCCAACTTCCCCCGCGGGCGTTGACCGCATCGCACAGGGTCACGACCGCACCGCCCTGGAAGGAGACTTTCTTCAGCTTGCCATCCCCGATGAATGCGATCCATTCGCCATCCGGAGAGAAGAAAAGGTCACGCGCTGAGTCAGTACCGGCCAACGCCGTCGCCTTCAATTGGTCCAGCGAACGAACGTAGAGCTGCCGCTGCCCTCCGACCCGGCCGACGAAAGCTAGCCGCTTGCCATCCGGCGAGAGCGCCACCGCCGGACCAGCCGCATTAAGGTCGAGGGAAGCGTCGGCGCCGATCTCGGCACTCAGGCGTACTGGAGGCTTCACTTCGGGCACTTGCCATGGCCGCCACAGTGACATTCCCGTAGCCAGCAACAACACCCCCGCTACCGCCCACGGAAGCCAGCGGAAACGGGATGGCGCTGCCGCGGCTTTCGCTTCGCCCGCGGTCGGCAATTCCGCCAGCAATTGCAATTGCAATTTCAGATCATGCGCGCTCTGGATGCGCAGCTCCGGATCTTTCTCCAGGCAGCTATTGACCACGCGCTCCAGCGGTGCCGGTACGTCAGCCTTCAGCGTGCGCACCGGCTTCGGTTCCAGCGCCAAAATACTGGCGACGATGCTGGCCTGCGTCTTGCCTTCGAAGGCGCGCGCGCCGGTAAGCATCTCGTACATCACCAGGCCGAAGGAAAAGATGTCGCTGCGCGCATCAGCTTCCCGCCCCTGGATCTGCTCCGGCGCCATGTACTGGACTGTGCCCACGATCGAGCCCACCGACGTCAACGGCGAGGCCGGGCTGGTTCGCGTCATGGCTGCGGCAAACACCGACTGTGATGGCGAGCTTCCCGGCGTCGCCGCGAAGGCTCCACCATTCGCTTTTGCCAGACCAAAATCCAAAAGCTTGGTCCCGGACTTGGTCAGCATGATGTTGCCGGGCTTGAGATCGCGATGGGTAATGCCGGCGCGGTGCGCCTTGTCGAGCGCGTCGGCTACTTCGATGGCGATTTTCCAAAATTGATCAAGCGGCAGCGGCCCGCGCTTCAGCGGATCCGAGAGCGTTTCGCCCTCCAGGAACTCCATGACGAGGTAATCGGTACCGTTTTCGCTGCCCACGTCATGCAGCACGCAGATGTTGGGATGTTGCAGGGCGCTGATAGCGCGGGCTTCGCGCTCGAAGCGCTGCTTCAGGTCGGGACTGTCAGTGAGATGCGCCGAGAGGACTTTGATGGCTACGGTGCGGTCGAGACGCGTATCGCGCCCGCGGTAAACCTCGCCCATACCACCGGCGCCGATCGCCGCCACGATCTCATAGGGACCCAGACGTGTTCCTGCCGAAAGTGCCATTCGCTCCACCCGTGCCATTGCTGAATAAAAGGTGCGCGCATTCTAACTTGAAAGGGCTTGTAGACCAAGGCGAAACGGGCGGCGCTGAGCACATGTGTCTGATTAGATTTTGGCGTCCCCGACGGGATTTAGAACCCGTGTCATCGCCATGTAAGGGCTAGAGAGGCATTCTGGTGACGTTGGTGGAGAGTTGCCTGCGAGTGTGCAAACCCGCTCTGTACGCCGCTTTGGGCGGCTCTATAAAGCGGCGAGGGCCTTAGCCTCAGAATCGTCCAGATTGTCGAACTCTACCCCAACCATGCCGTCGCGGAGGGTTCGGACCCGCGAATCTAGATCCAGCCATTGCAGAGTTGATGGCAGTCGAAGTTTTATCCGTACAAGTGTCCCAAGTTCAAAATCGCCAATCGCGCGAAAGCTTACACCCGATGCGCTGATGTCCGCCGTTACCCCTTCCCTTATCCCGCCGTCTATAACGTAGAGCATTTCAATCTCGAGTGGCGCGCGGGGGTGACGCCGTTGTTCCGGAAGGTCCGGTATGCCAAAGATCTCGACGTCAGCCTCCAAACCTTTGACCTTGACGAACCCGAGGCTCACAACCGGAACGCAGTCTTTTATGTCCTCGTAGACCGCGCGATTAACGATGATCTTCTGTTCGAAGTTTTTGCTCAGACCTTCCAGTCGTGAAGCCAGATTGACAGGACTTCCGATCACGGTGTAGTCCATCCGTTGCTCTCCCCCGATATTTCCCGAAACTGCTTCGCCCCGGGTGATCCCGATTCCGATGTCAATCGGGACCGCCCCCTGCAGCTGCCGGAAAAGGTTGAACTTGTGCAGCGCTCGACGCATCTCCAATGCCGCCAGCACCGCCCTTTCGGAATCGTTCGTGTGGGCCACGGGAGTACCGAAGACCGCCATGATAGCGTCGCCTATGTACTTGTCCAGCGTGCCCTCGTACCGGAAGATGGGCTCGATGGCTCGTGAGAAATACTGGTTCAGCATACTCACCACTTCTTCGGCCGTGCACTGTT
>JBKKBM010000179.1:0-5449 GCA_046714215.1 Terriglobales bacterium
CAGGGGCAGGATTCGGATCTCGGATTCCGGGTCCGCGATCGTGGTTCGTCTCCAGGATGTAGGCCGGGGGAGAGGGCCTTAGCCGGCAGCCTGAGCGAAATCCGCAAATAAACCGCAAACTGTGCCCGGACTTGCGGCAATCTTGTGTACTTTACATAATATCTGTTATCGGACATTCAATATTTATAAACTCCAGCCCTTATGGCTATGGTGCTCATGAGTTGCCGCTCGTGGAGATGGAGCGCCGCTTCCAGGAACTCGGCATCAGCCCGGGCAAGAAGATCGTCATCTACGTTCACGTGCCCTTCACCGAACTACTGAACGCCGATGGCACCCCCAAGGCGGCGAAGGACATCTGGGCCATCCTCAACAAGGCCGGAGTTCCCCGCTACGCCGAGCTCGTCGCCTTCTCCGACGATCCGGGCGAAGCCGCAGTCAACTACTACATCTTCAAGTTGATGGGGTATCCGGATGTGAAGGTGCTGGTGAACTGAGCGCCTCCCAGTAGCACAAACAAAATGCTGCCTAATCCATCAGCACGATCTTGGGCTGAAACAGCGTTCCCGCCACCCGCTTCGCTATGGCCGCGAGTTCCCCGCCTGTCGCCAACACCTTGATCAGTTGTGCCTGCGATATCTCCGGAAGGTTCACCGAATTTCCGTGGCGAACCTTCGTAAGCTGTTCCTCCGTCGCAACTACCGTTGGCAGCTTGGGCAGCACTTGTCGCGCAGACAGCAGGAACTCCGCCACCTTCCCCGCCTCCAACCTTTCCAGTGTGACGGCATTGGCGATATCAAACTCCGCGTGTCGAGTTCGTCGCAGGCTGGCCAAATGCGCCCCGACGCCCAACTTCTGCCCCAGGTCATGCGTCAGCGACCGGACATAGGTTCCCGAACTCACCCGCGCCCGAAATTCGTAAACGTCGCCTTGCCCCACCGGCGCCCACACCTCGAGTTCATGCACCGTCACCTCGACCGGCGCGAGCTCGACCTCTTCCTTTTTTCGCGCCAGCTTATACGCCGGAACCCCTTTGACCTTCTTCGCCGAAAATGGCGGCGGTGTCTGCCGGATCGCTCCGCGAAACCCTTCAAGTGCTACTTGAAGGTCGTCTGCGGTGAAACTAACCCGCTTCAGTTCGTCCAAAGCCTCGCCCTCTGCGTCATAAGTGTCCGTGGCGAAGCCAAACCGTATCGTCCCGGCGTAGACTTTCTCTGCATCAAGATAAAACTGAGCCAGCCGCGTCCACTTTCCCAGGACCAGCGGCAGTACGCCCGTAGCCATCGGATCGAGCGTGCCCAAATGCCCGACCGACCGCTCGCCCGCGATCCGGCGCACCCGCGCCACCACATCATGCGAGGTCCAACCCGCGGGTTTGTCAATGACCAACAGTCCATTCATCTGTAATCCCATCACGCCTAATCTGTTATCTTCATTTCCTAAGCAACGGTCAACTAAGAACTAACCCGATGATTCCCATCCGTGACGATGCGCCCCGCACCACCACTCCCTTCCTCACCTATTTTCTGATCGCGTTGAATGTCGTGATCTTTCTTTTCGAGGTCGCCTTGGCGCCGGGAGCGCGCGCGGAATTCGTCTATCAGTTTGGCGTGGTTCCGGAAACCGTGCTCGACGCGGTCACGGGAACGCCCGGCGGCAGCCTGACTGGCGCAGCAGTTTCCATGTTGACGTCCATGTTCCTGCACGCCTCGTGGCTGCACCTCATCGCTAACATGTGGGCACTGTGGATCTTTGGTGACAACATCGAAGACCACGTCGGACCCTTCCGCTACCTCGCCCTCTACCTGGCCAGCGGGGTAGCCGCTTCCCTGCTGCACGTGGCCTTTAACCAGGGATCGCAGGTGCCGACCGTGGGCGCCAGCGGCGCCATCGCAGGCGTGATGGGCGCATACTTCCTGCTCTTCCCTTCCGCGCGTGTGCTCACCATCATGCCCTTTGTGTTTGTTTTCGTGTGGCTGCCGGCGTGGATCGTGCTGGGCTATTGGTTTGTCGCGCAATTTCTGAGTGGCGCGGCTACGGCCATCACCCGGACGTCCAGTACCGGCGGCGGCGTGGCCTTCTGGGCGCACGTAGGTGGGTTCATCGCCGGAGTCACGCTGATCAAACTATTTCCCGCCGCGCATCCTCGCTATAAATTCCAGACCTAGCCAAATTTACAGTCCGTTCGCCGTCCGCTGTCGGATCAGCGACAAAAATTCCTCGCGCGTCTCGTGCTCATTGCGGAAGGCCCCCAGCATGCATGAAGTCACCGCCGCGGAGTGCTGCTTTTCCACCCCGCGCATCATCATGCATAGGTGCCGCGCCTCCACCACCACGCCCACGCCCACCGGGTCAATCGCTTCCTCGATGGTCTTGGCCACCTGGGTCGTCAGCCTTTCCTGCACTTGTAAGCGACGCGCAAATACATCCACCAGTCGCGGGATCTTGCTCAGGCCGATCACCTTCCCCTTAGGGATATACGCCACGTGTACTTTGCCGAAGAATGGCAGTAGATGATGTTCGCAGAGGCTGAACATCTCAATGTCTTTCACGATGACCATCTCGTCATAGCAAACGTCAAACAGCGCGCCGCGCAGAATCTTCAGCGGATCTTCCTGATGGCCGCGGGTGAGGAATTGCATGGCTTTTTCCATCCGCTCCGGCGTTTGCTGCAGACCGTCGCGCTCCGGGTCTTCGCCCAGACGTACCAGCATCTCGCGATACAACTCCTGCATGCTGGTCGCGGCCAGCTTAGGATTGCCTGCCGCCGGCTTAGGTTTTCCTGAGATCTCCACCAAAGACTTTTTGTTCACTTGTTTGCTCATAACGTTTACGACATCTCTTTCCGTGTCGCCTGCCCATCCGCCAGCGCGACGAATGAATTCTTCCGCGTCTCCTGGATCTTTACCTTCTCCACCTGTGCGGCAGTGAATCCGCGGCGCAGGATGCGCTCGATCTCCAGGCACAGATTCTCCGTCGTCGGCACTACCTCGCGGAAGGCATCGAGCTGATTCAGGTCCGCATGATCGAAGACAGACAGAACCTCTCGCTTCACGAACGCGTCAATGTCCGCCAGGTTGCAGACCATACCGGTCTTGGGATCCACTTGCCCGCTCACCGTGACAAAGAGTCCGTAGTTGTGGCCATGTCCATACGGATGATTGCATTTGCCGTAAAGGTCGTGATTCTCCGCCGGCGTCAGCTTCTCGGTGTGCAGCCGATGCGATGCGGGAAAAACATAGCGGCGCGTCAGGTGGGCTTTCATGCTTCCCCGTAGAAATCCGCGTAGAGGTCTTCCGATTCATACACTCGCACGCGATGGAGTTTCGCCATCTTCAACTTGGGCTCCAGCCGCCGCCAGATCGCGATGGCCAGGTTCTCCGTCGTGGGGATCTGCGTGGCAAACTCCGGCACCTCTTTATTCAGGTGGCGATGGTCCATCGCATCCGTGACCTCGCGCTCGATGAGTAGTTTCAAGTCTTTCAGGTCCACCACGAACCCGGTGCGCGCGTCCACCTCGCCTTTCACCGTTACTTCAAGGGTGTAATTGTGCCCGTGGCCGTTAAGGTTGGCACACTTGCCAAAGACACGCAGGTTCTCTTCCGGAGTGAACTCCGGGTTGTGGTAATAGTGCGACGCGGAAAAATCAGCCCTGCGGGTGAGGTAGATCATGTGAGAAGTTAACCTAGTCGCCCATTGGATGTGCCCCGGCCCCAGCCGGATACAAACTTCGGTTACAGAATCCAATCGGCCATCGTACGAAGGTATTATAGGGAGAGATGCCGCGAAAACCTCAATTTGCCCTTCTGGGTAGCCTACTCCTGCTGCTCGTCACCGCCTGTGACCGCGGCTCTCAGCCTCAGATGGTCGGTCGTCCCGCGCCACAATTCACCGTCCAGGACGCCGACCGCAAGGTCTCCCTCAGCGACCACAAAGGGAAAGTGGTGGTGCTGAATTTCTGGGCCACGTGGTGTCCGCCGTGTGTGGAAGAGATGCCCTCGCTAGTCGCGATGCAAGCCAAGATGAAGGACAAAGTCATCGTGCTCGCCGTCAGCACTGACCAGGACAAGGCCGCCTACGACCGTTTCCTCGTGGACCACAAAATCGCGCTGCTCACCGTCCGCGACCCGGAATTCAAAAGCAGCACGCTCTATGGCAGCTTCCGCTATCCGGAAACCTATGTGATCGACGCCCACGGCATCCTGCGGCGCAAATTCATCGGGCCCGTGGAGTGGACCAAGCCCGAGATCATGGACTACCTCGCCAAACTCTAAAGCTTCAGCTTCCGCAACCGCAGCGAATTCCCGATCACCGACACCGAACTCAGACTCATCGCCGCCGCCGCGATCATCGGACTCAGCAGCAGCCCGAAGAACGGATACAGCACCCCGGCCGCAATCGGCACGCCCAGCGCGTTGTAGATGAACGCGAAGAACAGATTCTGCCGGATGTTACTCATCGTCGCCGCGCTCAACCGGCGCGCCCGCACGATCCCGCGCAAGTCGCCTTTCACCAGCGTGACCGCGGCGCTTTGCATGGCGACATCGGTGCCCGTACCCATGGCGATGCCCACATCGGCCTGCGCCAACGCCGGCGCGTCATTCACGCCGTCGCCGGCCATGGCCACCACGTTTCCCTGCTTCTGCAACTTCAGCACCACTTCCACTTTGCGCTCCGGCAATACTTCAGCCTCAAACTGTTCGATCCCTAAATTCCGCGCCACCGACGCCGCCGTGGTCTTGCTGTCGCCCGTGAGCATCACTACTTTCACGCCAGCCGCGCGGAGCTGTTGCAGCGCCTCCGCCGTCGACGGCTTTACCGTGTCCGCAATCCCGATCATCCCCGCGGCATTGCCGCCATGGCCCACGTAGAGCACGGTCTGGCCAGCGGAGATCATCTCATTCTCTTTTTGTCCGAATACTGACGATGAGAATTGGCGAAGGTGCCCACCCGATCCCTGGGCCCCCGCTCCCTGCATCATCGTCTTTTTCCCCACCACCGTCGGCTTGCCTTGCAGTTTGGCTGAAACGCCCTGCGCCGTCACGGACTGGAAGTTCTCGACATCATTGAGCGCGATGCCCCGCTCTTTCGCTTCGTTCACTACCGCCAGCGCCAGCGGATGCTCGCTATGCCGCTCCAGGCTGGCAGCGATGCGTAGCAGTTCGTTCTCCGTCACGTCCGGGGCCGTCACCAGCGTCACCACTTTCGGTTTGCCCGCCGTGAGCGTGCCTGTCTTATCCACCACCAGCGTAGTGACTTTTTCCATGATCTCGAGTGCTTCCGCGTTTTTGACGAGCACTCCCACGCCTGCGCCCTTACCCGTTCCCACCATGATGGCCATCGGTGTCGCCAATCCCAGCGCGCAGGGGCACGCGATGATGAGCACGGCCACCGAGTTGACGATCGCGTGCGCCAGACGCGGCTCCGGTCCCCACACAAACCATCCGATGAA
>JBKKBM010000180.1:0-6070 GCA_046714215.1 Terriglobales bacterium
ATCCAAAGCCTTGCGGCTGATGTCGGTCGCCAGAATGTGGATGTTCCAGGCATCGGCGAATTCGATAGTGTCCGCTATCGTGATGGCAATGGTGTACGGCTCTTCTCCGGAAGAACAGCCGGCGCTCCAGATACGCAGCGACCGCGGATTCTCCCAGAATTTCTTCATGTGCATCTCCGGCAGGACTTTTCTTTCCAGCGAGCGAAAGATAGCCGGGTAACGCACAAAAGATGTCTCCTGCGTCAGCAGGCTCTCGAGAAACTTGTCGTACTCCACATTGGAACCGCGGACGAGGCGTAGCAACTCCGAGCCATTGCTCAGCTTCCGCGCTTCCATGTGCTCGCGCACGCGGGGCGGGAAGAAGCGTTGACGCGACTCATCGAAGAGGATGCCGGAGCGCTGCTCGATGAGCCCGCGCATCTCCGACAGCTCATGGTCAGTCACCGTCACGCTCATCGTTTGTCGATCGATCATCGCCCTGGATCCCGGGTTCCTTCTTTACAACTAGCGCCGCACGCCGGCTACTTCCGCTGCCGCCCGATTCTCACCGCTGCCGGAAGATGCGATACGGAACTGCGAAAGCGCTTCGTTCAACTGTTCGGAGAGCTTCACCATGTGTTCCACGGTGCGGGCCGTCTGCCGCGCGCCTTGCGATGTCTGCCGCGTGATGTTGGAGATGATCTGCATCGCGTTGGCCACACCTTCCGTACCGCGCACCTGCTGCTTGGAAGCCAGCGAGATCTCCTGCACCAGCTCCGCCGATTGCCGCACCACGCTGGAGATCGCTTCCAGCGCTTTGCCCGCTTGATCAGCCAGCTTGGCGCCCACTTCCACTTCCTTGGTTCCCTCTTCCATCACCACCACCGCTTCGTTGGTCTCCGCCTGAATGGCTTTAATCAGCGCAGCGATGTCTTTGGTCGCGGTACGGGAGTGTTCGGCCAGTTTGCGGACTTCATCCGCGACCACCGCGAATCCGCGGCCCGCTTCTCCGGCCCGCGCAGCCTCGATGGCGGCATTGAGCGCCAGCAGGTTGGTCTGCTCGGTGATGTCATTGATCACGTTGATGATCTCGGAGATCTCCAGTGAGCGGTCGCCCAGTGACTTGATCTTCTTGGCCGTGGCCTGCACCGAAGCGCGGATGCGCTGCATGCCTTCCAGCGTGTCACGCACGGCGCGGTTGCCCTGCTCGGCGGCGTCCAGCGCGCGGCGCGCCGCTTCGGCGCTAGCTTCCGCGTTGTTCGACACCTGCTTCATTGAGACCGTAAGCTCTTCCACCGCGGACGAGGTGTTGGTGATCTCCTGGTCCTGCTGCGTGGCCCCGGCGGACATATCTTCCGACGACAACAGGATCTCGTTGGCGTTGCTGGCCACGTCGATCGCGCTCTTGCGGACCCGCTCCAGCACCCGCGTGAAGTTGTCGAGCATGTAGTTGACTGAGTCCACTACGTTCCCCAGCGCGTCATTGGTTACTTTGCCGCGCAGCGTGAGGTCGCCCCGGCCGATCTGGCTCACGATAGTCAGGAAGTCAGTCACGCTCTTCTGCAATGACTCCTGTGCCTCCTGTTGCGTCACCGCGCGTGCGATCTTCTCGCTGCTCTTGTTGAAGTTCTCCGCCACAAAGCCAAAGTCATCGTCAGACTCGATGTTGGCCCGGGACTTATAGTCCCCGCTGGCCAGCCGTTCGGAGAATTCAGCTAGCTCCTTCATCGGCTTCAGGATCTTGTTGCCCAGCAGGATCACCAGCAACACGCTCATAGCCAGCGCCACCACGATGCCGATGAGCAACAACAGCGGCGTGTTACCGGGCGCTTGAAAGGCGCTCGAAATGGGCAGACCCTGCGGCCCGGAATTTGCACCCGCGCTGTATGCGAGAAAAAGCACGCCGAACAACGCGAGCGCGTTGAAGATGGCGAGCAACCAGATGGTCGAACCTAACCGACCTTTCATATACGGCCTCCACTACCCTAGAAAACTTTCTCTACCTCTCCACGGCCGAGGCCGCGGTCCAAACTGTGCAACAAAAATCAGATCACCGGGACGGGAAACGTCTCGGTGAGGCGGCGCAGGTTTAACGCCAGCGCCAAACGATCTTCATGCCGCAACATCCCGCAGCAGTGCGGAACATCCCGCGGCGCCGCATCCACCAGCAGTGGCTCTGAGGTGGTGTACGTGCCGATCACCTCATCCGCCGCGATCCCCACCCGCAGTATCTCCGACGGGTCCGTGGCTTTCATCGCCGCCACCACGCAATGCTTCGGCGGCAGGTCTGCACGTCGACCCTCGGTGAAAGCGATGTCGATCACCGGCACGATGGCGCCCCGCAGATTGAATACGCCCATCAGAAAACTCGGCGCCAGCGGCACCTTGGTCACTGTGGGCCATTCCACTACCTCTTCGATATCGAGCACTTCCAGGCAAAAACGCTCCCGCCCCGCGCGGAAGATGCAGTACTGCGTCTCCGGCAGTCGTCCGCTCGGGGCTTGCGCCTGATCTTGCGCCGCCGCTGCCGCTTCCGCGGACACCGGTTCGAGTTGTGGCATCTCGTCCATGGGGTTCATCGCCCTAAACAAATCTCTTCACCGCATCCAGCAATTGCATCGCGGTAAACGGTTTGATCACATAGCCATCGGCGCCTTGCTGCTGCGCCCAGAACTTATCGCTCTCTTCCGCCTTCGAACTCACAATGATGACCGGGATGCGATTGAATTCGACATTCCCTTTGAGGTCGCGGCACACCTGGTAGCCATTCCGGTCCGGCATCACCACGTCCAGCAGGATTAACTGCGGACGCTCCGCCTCGATCGTCTGCTCGATCTGCCGGGAGTCGCTGAGGGCCACGGGCCAATACCCGGCTGATTGCAGCACCGACTGCATCAGCTTCATCTCCGCCAGCGAATCATCACAGATCAGGATCTTCTTCATGCGCTTTCCCGGGAACATTCCCTTCATTCCGACGTTGCATTCCGGCCTTTTCCCACCCTTTTGGGACCGCGTTTCTGGCCTTGTCTCACCGCTAGTTAAGAGTGCGTAAAGCTTAACATTTCATTGACCTTAACCGATGCAGATAAAGCTCTTATGAACCCGAAACGTAAGCCTGACTTCTCCCCCTAGTGTCAATCTGAGACTCACGCTCAGCAAAGTGCATCTCTGATTCCAGCGAAGAAAAACGCTGCATCATCTCGTGCAGTCGTAGTGCCATGCTGTGGATCGTGTCAACCTGCTCGCGGATGTGTCCGGGAAGTGCGGCCGGCTCCAGTAACATCAACTCCGCGTTTCCCAAAACGGAAGTGAGCGCGTTATTGAAGCTATGCCGGGTGTCCAACATATATTTTCCCAGCGTCGCCTGGCGTTGCGTCTGTTGCGCCGCGCTCTCCGCTTTTTTCGCCCGGGCGCTGGCTTCCACTCGCCGCAGTACTTCCCCAGCCAACACCACGAGCGATTCCAGCCACGCGTCGTGCTGATGCAGTACCAGCATCCGCGGGAAACTCGAGCGGAAGTGCTGAAAAGCAGCTTCCTTCTCCGCCACGTAGATGCAGGGGATGTTCTTGCCATCGAATGCGGTGAGGATGGGCGTCGCGCGCTCTTCCTTGACGCCAAACACGATGGCCAGGTCGCACGGCGCGGACAACGCCGGGTCCCAGAGCTCGCTGTTCAACAGCGTGAAAGTGGGAACGGTGCGCTCCATCTGCCAGCGCGCCACAATATCGCGGGCGCGGTCGTTCTGATCGGCGATGATGACTAATGTCGGATGGTTCACGTTCATCTCTCCCTGGGGTTCCGTAAGAACTTGGTTACGTAGAAACGTTTTACTTTTAGGCACTTGTTTACTTCAGCTTCTCCGCCTCATCGATCCCGGACAGCAACCGCTTGGTGGATGCCGCCAGATTCACCGCGGCGTCAATGTTTTTGTCGTCTTTGGCTTCTGCGATCAGCTCCTGTAACTGCGCTGCCTCCAGATGCGCCACCTTCACCGCATCCGGTAGATCGGCTGGTTCCCCGGCCTTGACCCTTTCCCCTTGCACACTCAACAGGGCCCGCGCCGCCACCGCACGCTGCAACGCATCGGAAACATCGTCGCCGCCGTGGACATACGCCGCTACTTCCCACGACGCCAGCAACAACTTGGCCGTACCGACCACCACATTCGTGACCGGCGCCGCTTTCGGCGTCGTGTTGATCAGTTGCACAGCGATCTGTTCCAGGCACCATTCCAAGTCCAACACCGCGGGCACAACTGCGGCTACTTCCGGTATCTTCCCTGCGACGGGCTTTGGCGCCGTCGCTGCCCGGGGTGCGGCCGCGGCAGTTTTTGCCGCCATCGCTTTCGCGGCGGGGACCGCTGCCGCGGGTGTGCTTGCGATCGCCGGGGCGGTTGCTTCCAGCAGGGTCCGGGCTGCCGCGGCTACCTCTGATTCTTTTTTCGCGGGTGCCGGAGCGGCCAACGCTTGCTCCACCGCGGTGCGCACCGCCACCAATTGTTTGAAATTCTGGCCTGCCGAATACGCCGCCCGGAAGGGTTTCTTCCAGTCATGACACATCTGCCGCAACTGCGTAAGCGGCTCTTGCTTCGATAATCCCGCCGCCGAACAATCGCATTCCACTTGCCCGCGCGCTTCCAGGCCATGCAGGGCGAAGCGGATGGCGTGCAGGTCCGCCTGCATCAGCCGGAAGAAAGCCAGCCGCAGTAGATAGTTGAAGCGCGCCACGGCCACCAGCACGGACGGTGAGAAATATCTTTCCTCCGCCTGCTCCTTGATCTCGCGAGAGCGTTCGATGATCAGCCCATTCAACAATTCCCCCAAGCTGGTGCAGACATCGATTCGAGTCAGCAGTGTGTCCAGTTCTGCGCAGAAGGGCGGCAGCAGGGGGGAAACATCCCCCACCAGCGGATGCAGCACATCGGAAAAATGATCGAAGCTCAGGTCTTCCTGCGCCCCATGCGGCGCACACTGCGCGTAGTACTGCACCATCAGATAATCGACTTTGTCGCGCACCGCCTTGGTCTTCTCGGGATACGCCAGTTGCCGCTTGACTAGCACCCGCAGATTCTCTTCCGTGCCCAGTTCGGTGGTCTGCAAAAGCTGGGGTAATTGGAACACCTCCACGTTCTGGTCCATCTGCTGGAACCAGGCGGTGATGCGTTGCATCACCTCCGGCTCCTTGCGGTTGATGGGGCTCTCCAGCTCCCGGCAAGGTTCTATGCCGAGGTCGAAATGCCGGAGCAGCGCCGTGTAGAGCGGATAAAGCCGGCGCGCCGCCCGCCACTGTCCCGCTAACACATTCAGATCTACGGATGCTGTTGCCATGATCTTTCCCGTCTGTGACTGCGCTTTCTAAAATGTTTAGGCCGGTTGAATGATCCAGTTATTCACTTTTTCCTTGAAGCGCACGGCCACCGCGCTCCGCCGTTCGCCCAACTGCACGGCCACCACCGAAGCCTGCGCATCGAAGGAGCCGTCGGCGTTCTTTAACCGCACCGTGTCATCGAATTCCAGGGGTAGCGCGGATACGAACAAGACTTCCCGCGCCGTCCCGAACTCGATCATCGTCTCTTCCGAGGTCGCACCCTGGGCGTCGCTCCCTGCCTTGTCCTTGGCCGTGACCCGCACCGGGATGCGGATACGGATGGCGCTGGGAAAAAACTCAGCCAGCCGGCTTACGCTCGCCTCTTCACTCTGCAATACGTTGTTATCGACTTCCATTTTGTCCCCTGGCCGGCTCCTCTGCAGCTACATGCGCAGAGGAACCCCAAGTCCTCTATATGCAAGAGGACAGCCAAAACGGGAAGCACTGTAAGTTATTGATTATTGGTGGAATGGGGGCAGCGTACGCACCGGAATCCAGCCCGACCGTCTCAGCTTGATACGGTGTCTCACGTCTAAAGAAGGTTTTCCACAGCAGCTGGGCTACGACGCGGCCGCCGATATCCCTTTTTCCAGTACGATTTTGTACCGCTTCAGCTTCCGATATAAGGTCGCGCGGCTGATGCCCAGCATCTTGAGCGCCAGCGCTTTGTCCCCGTGGACTTGGGCAAAGACCCGCTGAATGGTCTCTTTTTCCAGCTCTTCCA
>JBKKBM010000181.1:0-5993 GCA_046714215.1 Terriglobales bacterium
TCCTGGACGCTGATCATCGTGTCGCTGGATGGGGTCATAAACTTTTCCTCGTGGACCTCTTGTGCCGGCGCAAAAGTTGCCATGGATGCTCCTTCGGACTTCCCGCTTATAACCGGAAACCGTCTCCCTGATTAAGAACGTAGAAGGTGGACGGTTTGTTCCAGCTTTTTAGACTGCTTGGCAGGCGGTTCGTTAGGACTTTCCTTCATCTTTTTTCGCGCTGTCTTTGTCCTCTTTGACGGTGGCGCCGTTCTTCAGGCTGCGCAGTACCTTGTAGCTTCCGGTCACGATCGTATCTTTTTCCGAGAGCCCTTCCAGTACTTCGATATCGGTGCTGCCGGTGATGCCCGTCTTTACCGCCACGAACTTTACTTTCTTACCTTCGAGCTTGAAGACGCCCTGGATCTCCTCGTCCTTTTTACCAGCTTTTGCCTTTTCCGGGGACGCGGCCTGGGCGGAGTCCTTACCCTTGGGGGTGGCGTTCAACTCCTGCTGCGTGCGGATGGTCAGCGCCTGGATGGGAATCGCCAGCACGTTGCTCTTGGCCGCGGTGGTGATCTTGGCGGTGGTCGAAAGTCCCGGACGCAGGTTCTCCGGGGGGCTATCCAGAGTGACCACTACTTTAAAGTCCTTGGCTTCCTGGCTGCCGGCGGTGGTCTGCGTGGTGGCCAGACCGCTGGAGCGCAGTACCGCGTTGTTGCCGATCTCCGTTACCGTGCCTTTGAAGGTCTTGTCCGGGATGGCGTCGATCTTGACCTCGGCGGGTTGGCCCAGCTTCACGTTGACGATGTCCGTCTCGTCTACCTTGACCTCAGCGGTGATCACGGACATGTCCGCGATCGTCATCAGCAGGCTGCCGGGAGAATTCTGGATGCCGACGACCACGCTCTCACCCTCGCGGACGGGCAGGTTCGTGACCACGCCGTTGTAGGGAGCAAGATAGGTGGTCTTGCTGAGCTGGTCAGAGGCGCGAGTGAGGGTGGCTTGGGCCTGGGCGATGCGTCCAGTGGCCGAATCCATCTGGGCGCGGGCCTGGGCTACGCGGGACTGGGCTTGGGCTACCTGCGCGACGGCCACCTCGGTGGCGGCCTTGCGCAAATCATATTCGGACTTGGCGATCAATTGCGCTTTGAACAGCCCTTCCGCGCGTTCGAAGTCCAGTTTGGCGCGGTCGGCGTCTGCCTTGGCGCGATTCAAATCGGCTTGCGCGGTACGCACGGCGGCGTCAGCGGCCATGGCATCGGTCCGGTTCGCGCCTACGGTGGCGCGCTGCGCGGCGACATCGGCGGAAGATTGCACGTTCTCCAACTGGGCCAGCAACTGGCCCTGCTTTACGTGCTCGCCTTCCTTGACGTAAAGCTTCACGATCTTGCCAAAGGCGTTGGCGCCAACGTTCACGTAAGTCTTGGGCTTGATCTCACCGGAGGCGCTCACCACGGTGGCCAGATACTCATGCTTCTGCACCACGCCGGTCTGCACCGCCACCGCGTTGCGACTGCCTTGCGTGGCGGTGAAGTAGATGATCGCGGCAGCGCCCACCACGCCCAGCCCGATAAAGACGTATTTCTTCTTCATGGAATCAAACCTCGCCCTGGAACTTCGCAGATTGCGCCACCGGGCGCGTCAAGATTATTGCTTTGTCATGTAAGGTACGACAGATTTCGCTGCTAAGTTTCAGGAAAAGTTAGGCTCTTCAGGCGCTGGGTCTGATCACGACCTCCGCATTTCATCGAGTGCGGCAAATATGCCGCACTCAGAGTTTTAATCTTGCCGCCCGAGCAGGGCGGTGGATTATTACTGGTCTAGGGTGATCGGGGCATCTGAATGGCTCTTAACTTACTGAGAACACGTCCTTTGTGACCAGTAGAACGAGATTTATCAGCGAACTTCTTGCTTTTGAATGGATTCAACCATAGAATTTATGCACCCGGAGTCTTCCTCCGTTCATTCAGGAGTAATCATATATGTGGCGTACCCCCCGTTTCCGTGGCGTTTGCGCGGGCTTCGTGATTCTCAGTTTTTGCTTGGCCGCCGCCGCCCAGAATCCGGCCCCTGCCGACCAGGAAAAGGATCCCCTCAAGCGCGAGCTTTCTGAAGAACAAAAAGCGCGCAACGCCAAGGCCTTCAAGAAGGAAGTCAGCGACACTTACAAAAAGTGGCTGGACAACGACGTCAAGTGGATCATCAGCGGGGAAGAACTCTCGGCGTTCAAGCAGCTTTCCAACGACGAAGAGCGCGACCAGTTCATCGAGCAGTTCTGGCTGCGCCGCGACCCCACCCCGGACACGGTGGAGAATGAGTTTCGCGAAGAGCACTATCGCCGCGTGGCCTATGCCAACGAACATTTTGCTTCCGGTGTGGCCGGCTGGCGCACGGACCGCGGACGCATCTACGTGATCTTCGGCGCACCTGACCAGATCGATTCCCGTCCCAGCGGCGGTAACTATCAACGCCCGACGGAAGAAGGCGGCGGCTCCACTTCGACCTATCCTTTTGAGACCTGGCGGTACCGCTACATCGAGGGCATCGGTCAAGAGATCGAGATCGAATTTGTCGATGACTGCATGTGCGGCAAGTACGAGATGACGATGGACCGTTCCAAAAAAGACGCGCTGCTGCACGTCCCCAATGCCGGGCTGACCACGATGGAAGAGATGGGGATGGCGAGCAAGACGGATCGCTTCTCGGGGGGCGCCGAACGCCTGGGCCGGAGCCAGTTTGGCGATCAGCAATCGAAGATGTTCGACCGTTTGGATCTCTTCGCCAAGTTGAATCGTCCGCCCCCGGTCAAATTCCGCGACCTGGAAACCATCGTATCCACCAAGATCCGCTACAACCTCATGCCCTTTGACGTGAGCGTGGATTACGTGAAGGTCACGGAGGACACCATCCTGGTGCCGGTCACCATTCAACTGAAGAACAAGGACATCACCTTCACGGAGAAGGACGGTGTGGCCCGCGGTACGGTCAACATCTTCGGCCGCGTCTCCACGCTCACCGGTCGCGTGGCGCAGACCTTCGAGGACACCGTCCAGATCGACGTGCCTTCGAGCCTGCTGGCCAAGACAGTGGAAAATCTTTCCGTCTATTGGAAGGCGTTGCCGCTGCGCAGCGGACGCTATCGCCTGGACATCGTGGTGAAAGACGTCGGCAGCGGCGAAGGCCGTCTGGGCACCTGGACCCGCGGTTTGATCGTCCCCAATATGGGTGAAGATCGCGGCTTGATGGCCAGTTCATTGATCCTGGCGGACTTGATGGAGAAGGTCCCGACGCGCAGCGTGGGCGCGGGCAACTTCGTGATCGGCACCACCAAGGTGCGTCCGCGGGTGGATTCAGCGGACGGCAAGCCGGCCGTCTTCAAGCGCAATCAGAAACTCAACTTCTGGATGCAGGTCTATAACCTGGGCGTGGACCAGACCACCAACAAGTCGTCGGCTGATTTCCAGTATGAGATCTTCCGGATCGTGGATGCGAAAACGAATACCTCGGTGATGTCGAGCAAAGAAACCACCGCCGACCTGGGCAATACCGGCGACCAAGTGACGCTGGAGAAGACGATGTCGCTGGCCAGCCTGGAGCCCGGTCTGTATAAGGTAGTGGTGAAAGTGAACGACAACGTGGCCAAGACGGTGATGACGCCGTCGGAGGCAAAATTCAGGGTCGAGTAGTCTTTATATCGGGTCTTTGGGAAAGCTGTTCTCTCTCGGGTTCGTCTAAGCACGAAGAACGAAGGTAGAGGCGCTGCCATGACAAGACAATTCGCAAGCCGATTCGGGAGACTGGTTCGGGTCCTCACCGTCCTTGGATTCATGGGAGCGATGGGCACCATGGTATTACCCGCCGCGGCTGATAACGGCGCCAGTGTGTCTGGTCACGTAAAAGATTCTTCCGGCAAGGCGCAGATGGGCGCGCTGGTGGAGGTCTTTGCCGCTTCCATGCCCGCCCCCGTGAAAGTCTTCACCGACGACAAAGGACGCTACACCGTCGTCGGCCTGCTGCCCGGGGTGTACTTCGTGAAGGCCACCGCTGCGGCGTTCCTGCCGTCGGTGCGGGAGAATGTCACGCTGCGTTCGGGCGCGAACACCCTCGTCAACCTGACCTTGAACACACTGATCGAAGCCTTCCAGATGGTACCCTCGCGGCGCGGACTGCCTGGGGAAGAAGAAGACTGGAAGTGGACGCTGCGCTCGGCCGCTAACCGGCCGATCCTGCGCGTGCTGGAAGATGATGGCCCGCTGGTGGTAGTGTCGCGCTCCGAAGAGGGCGATGACCGCGTGCTGAAAGCGAAAGTGGCGTTCATCGCCGGCTCCAATGGCGAGAACTTCAGTGGCTCAGACATGCACACCGCGTTCACGGTGGAGCAGTCCCTGTTCCACAGCGGGACCATGGCGTTCAACGGCTCTGTCGGCTATAACGCGGGCCAGGCTACCGGCGTGCTGCGCGCCAGCTATCAACATGAGTTCGCCAATGGATCGCATCCGGAGGTCGCGCTCACGGCGCATCGCTTTGCTTCGCCGGAAGGCGCCCAGCGCCACGGGGCGCTCAGCGCCTTGGCGATCTCCATCGCCGACGGTTTTACCCTGGGCGACTTCATTGACCTGAATTTTGGCGGAGAGATGCAGAGCATCCAGTACCGGGGAAGGGTGGCGGCGTTCCGCCCCTTCGCCAGTGTGAGTGCGCACCTTTCGCCGGATGCGGTGGTGGAGTATCGCTATGCCACGTCGCGTCCGACCACGCGCATGGCCAAGGGATTTGATTCCGCTCCCGCCGACCTCACGGAGACCAATCCGCGGGTGGCCCTGCGTGATGACCGCCTCCGACTGGAGCGCGCCGCGCACCATGAGATCGCCTTCAACCGGCGCGTCGGCGCCAATAATTTCCAGGCAGCGTATTACTTTGACCGCGTACGCGATGCCGCCCTCACCGGCGTGGGTGAGATCGATCCGCTGTTCGATTCCGGCGACTTCCTCCCCGACGTCTACTCCAACACCTTCACCTACAACGGCGACGATTATTCCACGCAGGGGTTCCGCCTGGTGGCGCAGCGCAAATTCTCTGACGGTCTGACCGTGACCATTAATTATTCATTCGGTGCCGCTCCGGAGTTGCTCGAAGGCAGCCTTTATGGTGACGACGGTGGCGCCGGCGGCATGCCCGTTTTCCGCACTCGCAATCATCACGCCGTGACCAGCAAATTCGCAGGTACGGTGCCCAAAATGAAGACGCGGTGGATCGCGTCCTATAAATGGACGACCGGCTCCCGCCTGGTGACGCCCATCGATATGTTCAACGCGTCGGCCGGCAATGCCGATCCTTACTTCAACATCTTCGTGCGCCAGCCCCTGCCGGGCACCGGCTTCCTGCCCGGCAAAGTAGAAGCGCTGGTCGACGTGCGCAATCTGCTGTCGCAAGGCTACGTGCCATTCCTGGGACGCGACGGCAACACCCTCTACCTGGTGCAGTCTGCGCGCGCCATCCGCGGCGGCGTGGCATTTAATTTCTAGACGGTCGTTATTCCTCCGATGGCCGACTGACCGAGTCTGACTCTTTCTTCTTTGCGGGCCTTCTTTCGGCGCGGTCACGTTTTTCTGCTGGCCGACGGCTGATCGCCGACAGCTGCTCCTGCTCTGTTATAATTTTCTTCTGCCTTCCACCAAAGTCTCTCCGACAATGTGGGCGCGTAGCTCAACTGGCAGAGCAACTGACTCTTAATCAGTAGGTTGGTGGTTCGATTCCACCCGCGCTCACCACATCTCCTTTCCCAATCATTGGTATCTGTTTCACGCTCGCAATCTTGTCGGCCATTGGCGCCGCGCCGGAAATGGTGGGATGATGAGTCATGGCCCACAGCCAGGTGCAGCAGACGCTCGGCGAGGAGATCGCCAACAGTGTGACCCACGGCATCGGAGCGATGCTGAGTCTGGTGGGACTCGTCGTGCTCGTGGTCATGGCTGCTACCGACGGCAGTGCTTGGCACATCGTGGCTTGTGTCG
>JBKKBM010000182.1:0-13092 GCA_046714215.1 Terriglobales bacterium
GGTACTGCTCGCCGAAGCGGTCAGCCATCATCTTCTCTTCGCGCGGAGTGCGGAAGATCATCACCACCACGAGCACACTCAGCCCCGTGCCGCAGATCAACCAATTGCCGGACAGCAGGAACAGTCCTACCATCAGGATCACAAACGACGTATACATCGGATGGCGCACCCAGCGATACGGCCCGTCGACGACCAGTTCGTGATCCGGACGGATACGCAACTCCGAGCTGAAGTTCTTTCCCAGCGTGCGATGCACCCAGGTGCCCAGCGCCAGCCCAACGACGCCCATGCCAAAGCCAACCCATCGCCAGGTATCAGGGACCGCGATCACCGACCAGGGCATCAGCGAAGGCCGCACCATATACACCAGCGCCGCCACCAGCATAGGCAGCCCGACGAACAGGCGCAGGACAATGATCAGCCATCCCTCGCGATGGTTGTTAAAGCGCTTCCAGGTCTGCCCCTGGCGGTGGTAGTAGATGCGCAAGGCCAGCAAGGCGCCGAATAGCCCCACAAAGAGGGTGTGGAAGAGTGAGTCGGTCATAAGGCATCATCTCAGTACTTAACTATAGATATCTAGTATATATTAATCATAGTTAACTAACACTGCTGCAAGCAAGAAAAAGCCCCGGCTCGTCCGGGGCTGGTTGGGGGAAGGGTACTTTATGGTTGCGGCGGCGGGGCCGGGTTCGTGACCGGGTTATCCGCCGGACGCGCGACCACCCCCGGAACGTTCGGCATCGTCTCCACCCGTCCGACGATGGCGTCGCCCAGGCTGATGTTGTTGCGCGAGAGCGTATTGCCGGTCACACGGTCAAGTTCCACGCGGGACTTCTCATACGCCGACATCGCCGTCACCAGGTTCGATTCTGACAAAGCCAGATCGCGCTGCGCTTGCAACACCTGGAAGTTGGTGGAGGCGCCGAGCGAATACTTTTTGCCCTCGGCTTCCAGGCTCTGGTTGGCCAGGCGGCGTCCCTGCATGGCGGCTTCTACGCGGGCCCGGTTCTGCAGCAGCGCAAACTGCGCATTACGTACTTCAATGCCGATGGTGTTCTGCTGCTGCTGGAAGCGCAACTGCGCCTGCCGATATTCCAGCTCTGAGCGGATCTGGTCGGCCTGCGCCGCGCGATTGCGTAGCGGAATGTTCAACGTGATGCCTACGCCCCGGCTGGGTGAATCGCCATAGCGGCCAAAGACGTCAGTGTATCCGCCGACGGTGGTGATGCTGCCCGCGGGCAAGCAGGAGGCGGAGGTGCTGGTGCCGGCCGGCACGCAGGTCACCAGCCGGTTCTGATCTCCGGCCAGTGCTGAGCCTCCGTAGAAGCCATAGAGATCCAGAGTGGGCAGCAGGGCATTACGCGCCGCGCGCTTGCTGATGTCGCGGTTCACCAAGTCGATGCGTGACTGTTCCAGGTCAGGCCGCTGCTGCAGCGCCTGCTGCAGCAATTCTTCGACCGAGGGAACCACTTCATTGGACTGGATGGACATGACGTCACTGGGCACGACGGGGATGGCCGCCAGCTTAGCGTCAGAAAGATTGCGGGAGAGAGCGTTGATGAGCAGGGTCTGCTGTAACTGGAGGTTGGTGCGCGAGACGATCAGCTCCTGATTACGGGTGGCCATCTCTGAATCCGCACGCACGATCTCGATGGGCGCCAACGTGCCGATCTCGACCTGCTTGCGATTGTCAGAGAGCGTCTTGTTGGCCAGGCCCACGGACCGCTCTTTCACTTTGACGTCTTCATAGGCGTTGACCACGTCCCAATAGATGTTCTGAATCTGGTTGACGGTGGCGATCACCTGGTTTTTGAAGCCGGCATCTGAGATCTGCTTGTTGTTCTTGGCGATGCGGATGAAACGCAGCTGATTGTTCAGGCCAAAACCCTGGAGCAGGTGCTGCCGCAGGGTGAAGCGATAGCTGCTGGTCAACAGCGGGCTGAGCGAACTGCCCGGACTATTCGACGACGAGCGATTGTTGTTGAACGCGATGCCCAGCGCCGTGCCTGTGGCAAATCCCTGGTTGTAAGAAAGGTTTCCCAGGGTGTTGTTCTGGCTGATGGAGTTCTGCGACGTGGCGCCGCCCGAAGTGAGAATGGGGCTGGCCAGCGGTTGGGTACTGCGGTCCATCTGGAAAGTGCCGGAGATGGACGGATCAAACTGTTCGATGGCCGATCCCGCGCCGAGAGTAGAGGTCACGAGTCCGGAGCTGCCGGAGCCCGCGCCACCCGCGCCGCTGGTGGTACCGCCCGCGCCCGAGGCGCCGGTGCCAAAGCCACCTTGTCCGCCGCCCGGGGTGCCTTGCACCAGACCGGTGGCCACGCCGCGGATGCTGCCGCCTGACTTGGCGCGCAGGATGTCGGTGTCCGCAATGTTCAGGTTGTAACGTGCAATGGCCAGATCAAGGTTGTTTTCCAGCGCGATGGCAATGGCGTCATTCAGGGAGATCACCAGCACGCCGTTGCGGATCAACTGCTCGATGCGCGGCGTATTGGTGAAGATGGGGTCCGCGATCTTGTGCGCGGTGTAGGGCGCCAGCGGATTCGGAAAATGGCGGTGGCCGTTGAGGTACTCCGGCGTGGAGGTCGTAACCGTCGTTTGCGGTTGCGGCTTGTCCGGTATGGGCGCCGGATCCTGGCCAAAGGCACTCAGCGGGAAGGTGCAAAGGGTCACAGCCGCCACCAAGGACCGGCCAGCTTCTCTAAGATTCTGCGACAATCGCATGCGCTTGATCTCCAACTCCAGATTTCTCGACTGACATCTTTCCAGATGATGAAACGCCCCAACTGCGGACCAGGATATAGGGAACTGTCTTAAGACTGCGAAACCGGTAAATCGTCACCCGTTTTCACGTATTTAGCAAAGGAATCGTGGCTGTCGTAACAGCTTGGGAATGTATACGCAGCCGGCCTTCTTTTAGTTCCATACGCCTGTACGCTGCCTGGCCTGGCCGAGCGGCGAACGGAAGCGGGGTTCTGACGGTGATTTAGTATAAAGCACTGCTTTCGATGACCCGGTCCGGCCAGGAGACTCAGGGTTTTCATCGCCGTGGGTGGGAGTGAAATACAGTAACGATGGCGAGAACCCTCAAACTCGTGCTGGCTTATGACGGCTCACCCTTCAGCGGCTGGCAGGTGCAGCCGGACCGTCCCACAGTGCAGGGCGCATTAGCCGATGCACTGGAGCGGGTGACCGGCGAGAAGATCCTGCCCCAAGGCTCAGGACGGACAGATGCCGGCGTGCATGCACTGGGGCAGGTCGCGAGCTTCATCACTTCTTCAAGTATCCCTGCAGGGAATCTGGTGAAGGCGATGAACAGTCTGCTGCCGGCTTCGGTACGTGTCGCGAGTGTGGAAGAGATGCCGGCGGACTTTCACGCACGCCATTCCGCCCACGCCAAGACCTACGAGTATCGGCTCTATCGCGGCGACATCTGCCCACCGTTTTTGGCGAACTATGTGACGCATCATCCTTATCCGTTGAACGAGGCGGCGATGGCGGAAGCCGCCGGGTGGGTGGTGGGCGAGCATGATTTCACCTCCTTTGCCGCGGTCGATCCGGAAAAAGTCCCGGAAAAGGGATTGCCCGAAGACCGCGAGGGCGGGCGCGGCAACCTGCGTACCATCTTTGCTTCAGAATGGAAGCGGAGCGGCGACGAATTTGTTTATCGGGTGCGCGGGAATGGATTCTTGCACCACATGGTGCGCAACCTGGTGGGGACGTTTCTCCTGGTGGGCAAAGGGACGCTGCAACCGCCTGACATCGCCAACATCTTGGCGGCGAAGCAGCGCTCCGCCGCCGGGGCGACGGCGCCGGCCGCAGGCTTGTATTTGGTGAGCGTGGAGTATTAAACGGTGTCCGGGTGTATGCTCAAAAAACTCCTGCTCAGGAAAACTTTATGCCGGAAGTTCTCACCGCCGCCGACCGCTCCATCAAGGTGACCAACCCCGCCACCGGGGAGACGCTCGCTGATTTCACCTGCGCCACTGTCGAGGACGTGCATGCAGCGGTCGCCCGCGCCCGCGTCGCCCAACAGCAGTGGGCAGAAGTCCTGGTAGCGGAACGGGTGAAAGTCCTGCGGCGCTTTCAACGCGCGCTCTTCGCGCAGAAAAACGAAGTGGCCGCGCTCATCAGCGACGAAGCCGGCAAACCTCGGGTGGAAGCGCTACTCACGGAAGTTGTGGTCACCCTGGACGCGGTGAACTTCTACGCCCGTGAGGCGCCGCGGTTGCTCGCGCCGGAGTGCGTACCGCATGCTAATCCGGTGATGAAGGCGAAGCGAGGCTGGTTGGTGCGTAAGCCGTATGGCGTGATCGGCATCATCAGCCCGTGGAATTATCCGTTCTCAATCCCGGCATCGGAAATGATGGCGGCGCTGGTCACCGGGAATGCAATCGTCCTGAAGCCCTCGGAATTGACTCCATTGAGCGCGCTGCGGTTACAGACGCTGATGGCGGAGGCTGGATTACCGGATGGACTACTTCATGTGGTCGGCGGTGATGGCCGTACCGGTGCGGCGTTGGTCGATTCGGCTATCGATAAGTTGATCTTTACCGGCAGCGTGGCCACGGGGAAGAAGATCGCCGCGGCGGCGGCCGCGAAGTTGATGCCCGTCGTGCTGGAACTGGGCGGCAAAGATCCGATGATCGTGCTCGAAGATGCCGACGTCGAGATCGCGTCGAGCGCCGTGGTCTGGGGCGCGTTTATGAACGCGGGACAAACCTGTCTCTCAGTCGAGCGATGCTATGTGCAGAAAGATATTTTTCCGGCATTCGTCGAGCGGTGCGTGGGAAAAACGAAGAAATTGCGCGTGGGCAAGGGAAGCGATCCCGAATCAGACGTAGGCCCGTTGATCACGCAGCAGCAATTGCGCACCGTGGAAGCGCACGTCGAGGACGCAGTCGCCAAAGGCGCACGCATCCTCACCGGCGGACATCGCCTGCCGGATGTCGGACAGAATTTTTATGCGCCGACAGTTCTCGTGGATGTCCACCATGGCATGAAAGTGATGCGCGAAGAGACTTTTGGGCCGCTACTGCCCATCATGTCCTTCACCACGGAAGATGCCGCGGTCGCGCTCGCCAATGACTCGCAGTTCGGCTTGGCGGCCAGTGTGTGGACGCGGGATCGCCGGCGCGGCGAGGCGCTGGCTCGTCGCATCGACGCCGGCGCGGTGATGGTGAATGACGTGATCACCTGCTTCGGCATCAGTGAAGCACCGCATGGAGGGGTGAAGTCGAGCGGCCTGGGCCGCACCCACGGACGGCCCGGCATGGAAGAGATGGTGCGTGCGAAATATATCGACTCTGACTTGCTGCCCGGCATGCCCAAAGTCTGGTGGTACGGTTACGGCACGGACTTCCTCGCGCAGATGCGCGGCTTTGTAGACGTGTTGTTTGCCCGGAGCGCGGCCGCGCGCCTCGGAGGAGCGGCCAAATTACTGAAGGCGTTTTCGCGCAAGGGACGGATCTGAGACATGACGACAATCATGGCCACCATCGTCATTCCGAAGAAATTCTGCGGCCCACCGGACTCCGGTAACGGCGGCTACACTTGTGGACTGGTCGCCCAGGCGATGGGTGGAACCAGTGAAGTAACGCTGCGCATGCCCATTCCCGTCGAGCGGGTGATGCATGTCCAATTTGTCGATCAGAAACATGCGCACTTGAAAAGCGGCGACGACCTGATAGCAGAAGCAGCGCATTTCGAGATGGAATTGGGCGCTGCACCTACGATAAGTTTCAGTGACGCCGTCCGCGCGGCGGAGCATAGCCCGGCGTTTACGAACCATCCTTTCCCGACTTGTTTTGTCTGCGGGCCGCTACGCGCGCAGGGTGATGGACTGCGTATTTTTCCGGGGTCGGTAAATGATGGAGCGGTAAGCGGCTTTGTGGAAGGTATCGGTAATTTCCAACATGTCTTCGCGGCACCCTGGGTACCGGCCGCGTCGCTGGCAGATAAAGATGACAAGATCCCCGATGAGATCGTATGGGCGGCCCTCGATTGCCCCACCGGATTCGCCGGAGGTTTTCCCTATGAAGGCAAGCTGGTCACCGGACGCCTGGGCGCAAAGTTGCTGTCGCCGGTGCGGGCGGAAGAGCGATGCGTACTCTTGAGTTGGCGGATCGGAGTGGAGGGCCGCAAGCATCACGCCGCCGCCGTGCTCCTGGGCGAAGAGGGAGTGGTCCACGCTGAGGCCCGGGCCACTTGGATAAAACTGCATTGAAGATTCTGGTACGATTTCTCTAGCTGCAGGGAACCGCATGACGCTGAAGCACTCACACCTTATCTACGACTGGAACAATGTTCCCGGCGCCGCCTTCAAGCCGTCCGGACGAGTGCTGCTCAACGACGAGAGCCTGCGCGATGGCTTGCAATCGCCTTCAGTCAAAGACCCTTCCATCGAAGAAAAGATTGAGATCCTCCATTTGATGGAGGCACTGGGCATCAACTCGCTGAACCTGGGCTTGCCCGGCGCTGGTCCCCGCGCGGTGGCCGATGTCGAGCGCCTGGCTCGGGAGATTGTCCACTCCAAGTTGAAGATCACCGCCAACTGCGCGGCGCGCACCCACGAGAACGACATCCGCCCGGTGGCGGAGATCCAGCAGCGTACCGGCTTCCGCATCGAATGCGCGACGTTTATCGGATCGAGTCCGATTCGCCGCTACACGGAGAACTGGACCGACGACTTTCTGCTTTCGACCACGGAAAAAGCGGTCAAGTTCGCGCGGTCGCTCGACCTTGACGTGATGTTTGTCACCGAAGACACTTCCCGTTGCGATCCCGAGACCATCAAGCGTCTCTACACCACCGCCATCAATTGTGGAGCACGCTCCATCGTCATCTGCGATACCTGCGGCCACGTGACGCCCAGCGGTGTGACCGCGCTCATCCGCTTCATCATGGACGAAGTCGTGAAGCCCTCCGGCGAAAAGATTCGCGTGGACTGGCACGGACATTGCGACCGCGGCCTCGCTGTCCCCAATTCGCTGGCGGCATTGGCGGCGGGCGCGGACTGCGTGCACGCGGCAGCCATCGGCATCGGGGAGCGCGTGGGCAATACGCAGATGGATCAGATGCTGGTGAACTTAAAGTTGATGGGCGTGGAGCCGTGGGTCAATCAGGACCTGACCAAGTTGAAGGACTATTGCCTCGCCGTGTCGAAAGCGACGGGCGTTCCCATCCCGGCGAATTACCCGGTTTTTGGCGAAGACGCCTTCCGCACTGCCACCGGCGTGCATGCGGCCGCGGTCATCAAAGCGTTCCGCAAGAATGACGTCGAACTGGCCAACACCGTTTATTCCGGAGTGCCCGCCCATTATTTCGGACTGGAGCAGATCATCGACATCGGGCCGATGTCCGGCAAGTCGAACGTCATCTTCTGGCTGGAGCGCAAGGGCATCAGCCCGACCGACGAACTGGTGGAGCGCATCTTCCAAAAAGCGAAGTCTTCCAGCGCCACGCTCACGGAAGCCGAGATCATGGAATGTTGCGGCGCCGCCGCGGCCAAGTAGCCGGTGCATCTCCGGAGGCTGGCGGCTGCTATCATGATGGCTCGATGAGCCGCCGCACCGTCGCCCTACTTTTGCTTCTCATGCCAGTCACCGTCAACACCCGAGCCTTTGCCCAAACGGAGAATGCGCAAGTCTCGCGCGTGGCCCAGATGCGTCCCGTGCATGAGGCGTTCGCGTGGTTCCGCTCCAATGAGAGTGAGTTGCGGCGCATCCATATGGAACTGCTGCGGGTGCCGGCTCCGCCCTTCGGTGAGAGCAAGCGGGCGGAATGGTTGCGCGACCGCTTCGTTCAGCTCGGCCTGCAGGAAGTGGAGATCGACAAAGTCGGCAACGTCACCGGATTGCGGCCGGGCACCGACCCCAAGGCCAAGCTGCTGGCCCTCACGGCGCACATTGATACCGTCTTTCCCGCAGGCACGCCGCTGAATCCGCGCCTGGAAGGCAACAAGATCATTGGTCCGGGAGCCAGCGACAACGGCGCCGGCGTGATGGGACTCTTCGCGGTGGCCTCCGCGCTCAAGAATTTCCCGGTGAAACACACGGCAGGCATCCTCTTTATCGGCAACGTGGGGGAAGAGGGTGAAGGCGATCTGCGCGGCATCCGCCATGTATTCACGGAATCGAAGTGGGCGGCGCGCATCGGGCCCACGGTCGTCATCGACGGCTCTGGCACAGACACCGTTGTCACGCAAGCGCTGGGCAGCCGCCGCTTTGAAGTCACCGTGCGCGGGCCCGGAGGCCATTCCTGGTCGGACTACGGCATGCCGAATCCCATCGTCATTCTGGCGCGCGCCATCGCACAATTTGCGGCCACGCCGGTGCCGGGCGATCCCCGGACGTCGCTGAACATCGGCGTGATCCAGGGCGGGACTTCGGTGAATTCCATCCCAGACTCCGCCAACATGCGCGTGGACATCCGCTCGGCGTCAACTGCCGAGATCGATCGGCTGGAAAAAGTATTGCGGGACACCGTCGGCGACGCCGTGCGGACGCAGCAAGCCGTGCGCGCGCGCAAGCAGCTTGTCAGCTTTGAGATCAAGGAGATCGGCGAGCGGCCGGCGGCGGAACTGAAGCCCGATGCCCGCATCCTCAGCGTCATCCGCTCCGTGGACACGCTACTGAGCCTGCCTTCCGAAACGCGGCGGGCGTCCACCGATGCGAATATTCCCCTCTCGCTCGGGCGGGAGGCTATCAGTATCGGCGCGGGTGGCACCGGCGGGGGCGCGCACAGTCTGAACGAATGGTTTGACGCTACCGGACGCGATCTGGGATTGAAGCGGCTCTATCTAACGACTTTAACACTCAGTGGGGTCAGCGAATGAAGCGCACCGCGATTGCGGCTTGGTTGATTTCGGTTTGTTTGTTGTTGGCGACGCTCAGTCACGCGCAGATCATCAAAAAGGTGGGCCCGGATGCCGTCTACCTGAACGGCAACGTCTATACCGGAGCGCCGGGAAAATCTGCGCGGGCCGAGGCGTTTGCCGTGAAGGCGGGCAAGATCGTCGCGGTGGGCGATACCGCCACCATCCGTAAACTCGCCGGAAAGAACACGCTGGCGTTCGACCTTGCCGGTGCGTTTGTGATGCCCGGGTTCAATGACGCGCATGTGCATCTGGCGAACGCCGGCTTCGAGAAACTCAACGTCAATCTGATCGGCACGCGCTCGTTAGCGGAGATGCAGCAACGCATCGCCGACCGGGTAAAGGCCGCCGCGCCGGGAGAGTGGATCGTCGGGCGCGGTTGGGACCACACCAAGTGGACGCAGCAGGTGCTACCCTCGCGCGCCGACCTGGACAAGGTCACGGGCGATCATCCCGCGGTTTTCGGCCGAGTGGATGGCCACATCCTGGTGGCGAACACGGCCGCACTCAAGGCTGCGGGTATCAACTCCGAGAGCAAGGATCCCGAAGGCGGAAAGATCGATCGCGACGCTGCTGGCGCAGCCCACGGCATCATCCGCGAGACAGCGATGCGCCTGGTCGGAAGTAAGGTACCGCCGCCGACGAAAGCTATGCGTCGCCGCGCCATCGAACTTGCCCTGCAAGACGCTGCGCGATGGGGCATCACCTCCGCGCAGGACAATTCCAGTTGGGAAGACTTTCTGGTCTATGAAGAACTGCAGCGCCAGAACAAGCTCACGCTGCGCATCACCGAGTGGCTACCCTTCGATGAATCGGTGGAGAACCTGAAGAAGGCCCGCGCGCACCATCAGAAGATGGATTCATGGCTGCGCACCGGCCTGCTGAAGGGCATGATGGACGGCTCGCTCGGCTCCGGCACGGCCGCGTTGCTGACTCCATACTCCGACGACGCGAAGAATTCCGGCTTGCCGCGTTACACCCAGGAGCGGTTGAATCAGATGGTGGCGGAGCGCATCGCCGCTGATTTCCAGATCGGCATCCACGCCATTGGCGACCGCGGCGCTGAACTCGCGCTCAATGCTTTTGCCTATGGCGCCAAGCAAGCGAGCAAGGACCCGAAAGAGCTGCGCCTGCGCATCGAGCATGACCAGGTGATCGCCCCGGAGCAGTTCGCGCGCTATCGTGACCTGGGCGTGATCGCTTCCGTGCAGCCCAGTCATCTGCTGACGGACATGAATTGGGCGGAGGCGCGCATTGGTAAGGAGCGCGCGAAGATCTCTTACCCGTGGGCGCAGTTTCTGCAGAACGGCGTGCGCCTGGCGTTTGGCACCGATTACCCGGTGGAGCCCATCACTCCCTTCCGCGGTCTGTATGCGGCGGTCACGCGCAAGAATGAGATCGGCTTGAAGTCGTATTACCCCGAGCAGGCGGTGACCATCGATCAGGCCATCGCCGCGTACACTCGGGGCGCGGCGTATGCCGAGTTCGCCGAGTCAGAGAAGGGGAGCATCGCCCCGGGCATGCACGCCGACTTCGTAGTCCTCGATCGCGACATCACCAACGTGCGTCCGGAAGATATCCTGCTCACGAAAGTGCTGCGTACCGTAGTCGGCGGCAAGACCGTCTATGACGCCGACCGGCGGGAGTAACGGCCCCCCGTGTCGCGGACGCTGAAAGCCCACATCCTGCTGGTCGTCATCACGCTCATCTGGGGCGCGACCTTCGTCGTCATCAAGAACGCCATCGCGGACGTCACTCCACTTTTTTTCAATGCCGTGCGCATGCTGCTGGCGTCGGTATGTCTGCTGCTGATCTTCTGGCGGCCGGTGCGGCGATTGCGTTGGCCCGCGCTGCGCACCGGAGCGCTCGTAGGAACCTTCCTGTGGGCGGGATACGAATTCCAGACCACTGGCCTGAAACTCACGACGCCCTCCAAATCGGCATTCCTTACTGGTGTCTCCGTGGTGCTGGTGCCGGTGTTCTTGGCCATCTTCTGGAAGCGCAAGGTCAATCGCTGGACGCTCCTCGGCGTGGCCACCGCATTTGTCGGATTGGTTCTGATGACGGTCCCGGCGGGCGAGGACGCCTGGGCCGAATGGTCATCCGTGAATGCCGGCGACCTTCTGACCCTGGCCTGTGCCGTGGCCTTCGCCTTCCACATCATTCTCATTGGCCGCGCGACGAAACAACATCCGTTTGAGCAGATCGCGTTCCTGCAGACGGCGATGGCAACCGTGCTCATGTTTGCTACCATCCCGGTGCTGGAGACGGTGCAGGTGACATGGTCGCCGGCGGTGGTGTGGGGCATCGTGATCACCGGAGTTTTAGGCACCGCTGTCGCATTTTCGGTGCAGGCCTGGGCGCAGCAGTTCACTCCCGCCACCCACACAGCGCTCATATTCACGCTGGAGCCGGTCTTTGCCTGGCTCACTTCTTACATTGTGCTGCACGAGCGGCTGGGAGCGCGGGCTGCCGCCGGCGCGGGGCTGATTTTGGTCGGAGTACTGGTCTCGGAGTTGATGGGGGCGGCGCCGGAAGAGGTCGAAGTCGCGCCGAAAAGGTGACGAAAAGCGGTTGGTGTGCGTCTAATAAGAAGTACCCCTGCGCAGCTATAGGGCCAAAAATCCCTAGGTATAATCAGGTTAGATACGTGGAGGAAAGATATGGATCCGCGCTTTAGCGGCATTGCGGGCAAGCTCAAGGCCCGCCGTTATGCATCGACATTGTTTGTCTTAATCACACTGACTCTCGGCATTCTTATCGGTACGGTCATTTCCAAGGGCGTGAAGGGTAAGGAGGATCCGGCCAGTGATGCCGCGCCTTTGCAGATGCCGGCGCCGCAGCAGATGTCGAACACCTTCAGCAAGGTAGCGAAGGATATCGAACCGGCGGTGGTGAACATCAACACCGAATCCACTTTGCGGCCGCAGCGCCGCGGCCGTCAGACTCCCGGCGACGAAGACGATCCGATGCAGGATTTCTTTGACCGCTTTTTCGGCGGCCAGAATCCGCGCAGCCCGAATCCCGAAGGTATGCGCCAGCGTTCGCTTGGCTCCGGCGTGATCATGGATGCCAAAGGTTACATCATCACCAATGCGCATGTGGTCGAGCGCGCAGACCGCATTCAGGTCCGCCTTATGGACGACCCGCCCGGCGCGCAGCCGCACGAAGCCAAAGTCATCGGCACCGACCGCGAGACGGATCTGGCGGTCATCAAGATCGACCTAAAGCGCGCGCTGCCCGCGGCCAAGCTGGGCAACTCTGATTCTATGAATGTGGGCGACTGGGTGCTCGCCATCGGCAGCCCGTTCGGCCTGGAGCAGACCGTCACGGCGGGCATCGTGTCATCCAAAGGCCGTACCATCGACAATGCGCGCCAATTCCAGTCGTTCATCCAGACGGACGCGGCCATCAACCCCGGCAACTCCGGCGGACCGTTGGTCAACCTGAATGGGGAAGTCATCGGCATCAACACCGCCATCTTCACGCAGGGCTCGGGTTCGCAGGGTGTGGGCTTTGCCATGCCGTCCAAGACGGTGATGAACGTTTATAACCAATTGATCGGCCCCGGACACAAGGTCACCCGCGGTTCCATCGGCGTGCAGTTCGGCGCCTCACCGAATCCGGCGGTGGGCCGCATGTACGGCGTGCCTGATGGCGTGGTCATCTCGCACGTGCGTCCGAGAACGCCCGCCGAGCAGGCCGGACTCAAGACCGGCGACACCATCACTTCCATCGACGGCAAGCCCATCAAGACCGGTGACGAACTGGTAGGCGAGATCTCCGCGCGCAAGCCGGGAACCAAGATCCGCATCGGCATCGTGCGCGACCAGAAAAAACAGGAACTCGACGTCACCGTGGGTGACCGCGCTAAGTTGCTCGCCGAAGATGCTGATGACGATGAAATGGCCGAGAACGCTACGCCGGTGGAGAGCAAACTTGGTGTGAGCGTCCGTAACGTGCCCCGCGACATGGCCACTCAGTTGAATATCCCTGCGGGCCGGGGCGTGGTCGTCTCCGATGTGAAGCTGCGCTCCTTCGCGGAAGACGTCGGCTTGCAGCGCGGCGACATCATCCTGGAGGTGAACCGCCAATCCGTGGCTAACGAAGAGGACTTCCGCCGCATCCAAGCCAAACTCAAGAGCGGCGACGACGTCGTTTTCCTCGTCCGCCAGCGCGGCCGGGACACGGGCACCATCTTCCTGGGGGGCACACTT
>JBKKBM010000183.1:0-2560 GCA_046714215.1 Terriglobales bacterium
TGTCTTCCGCGACATCTACCAGATCGCCGCGGTGATGGGCGTGGCTGAGCGCGGCGAGCAACTGATCGCCGAGCTGAAGTCGCAGATCGGCATTGTGCGAGCGAAGGTGGAAGGCGCAGTGGCCGCCGCCAGCGGACGCCGTCCGCGCGTCTACTGCGAGGAATGGGGCAAGCCGCTGATCCACTCGCAAGGCTGGGTGAAGGAATTGGTGGAAGCCGCAGGCGGTGAGTTCATCGGCCAACCCGGCGCGTACACGGACGAGGCTTCTATCCGCGAAGCCAATCCGGACGTGATTTTGGCGGCGTGGTGTGGCGCGGGCGACCGCGTGCCGCTGGAGAAGATCATTCCCGCGCGCGGCTGGGAGCAGACGACCGCGGCGCAGAATAGCGCCGTCTACTGTATCAACGATGAATATCTCAACACGCCGGGACCCACGCTGCTGCAAGGGCTGCACGCGATCGCGGCGGCGCTGCATCCGGAAGCGTTTCGCGATTCGCTTTCGGAATCCAATGGCTTGCGCCGCATCGCGCTAGTGGGACAAGAGAGCCGCCAATGAAGCAAGTCGTGGCGGCCATCATGATCCGCGATCCGGACCAGAAGATCCTCATCTGCCAACGCACCAAGATGCAGGCGCTGCCGCTGAAGTGGGAGTTTCCGGGCGGCAAGATCGAAGCGGGCGAGGAGCCTATCGCGGCGCTGCGACGCGAGTTGGAAGAAGAGTTGGGCATTCAGGCGGAGATCGGCCCGGAGGTCTCGCGCTTTGTCCATCATTACAAGAATGGCGGCGGCGTGGAGCTGGCATTCTTCCTGGTGACGCGCTTCACGGGCGAGCTCGCCAACAAGATATTCAACGACGTGCGCTGGGTGGACCGGCGCGACCTGCCCCGCTACGACTTTCTGGAAGCTGACATCAAGCTGGTGAAAGAGATGGCGGAAGGAAAGATCGTCTAGCGCAACCGGTCTTAGCCGAGGTAGGGAGAGATGACCATGGCGAGCATGGCGGCGCTGAGCGCGATCATGACGGCGGCCGTGCCCCAGGCCACGAAATTGAAGAAGCGCGAGTTCACGTGTTTGCCCATCAAGTCGCGCTTATTGATCAAAAGCAACATGAACACCAGGATGAATGGCAGCAGAATGCCATTCAGCACCTGCGACAACACCGCGATCTTCAGCAGCGGGAAGCGTGGGATGAGGATGACAGCCGCGCCCGCCACGATCAGTCCGGTATAGAGCCAATAGAAGACTGGCGCTTCAGAGAATTTTTTGTCCACGCCGGATTCAAAGCCTAAGCCTTCACACACGGTGTACGCGGTGGAGAGCGGCAAGATGCACGCGGCGAAGAGCGATGCGTTGAACAATCCCGCGGAGAAGAGGATGAAGGTGTACTGACCGGCGAGGGGCTCGAGGGCCTTGGCGGCGTCGCTGGCATCGCGGATCTCAGTGAATCCGGAGGCATGCAGCGTGGCCGCGCAGGCGATGACGATGAAAGCGGCCACCAGCGGCGCGAAGATGGAGCCGATGAAGACGTCGAGCTTGACCGCGCGGTATTGCCGCAACGTGACACCCTTTTCTACGACTGAGGCTTGCAGGTAGAACTGCATCCAGGGCGCGATAGTGGCGCCGATCATGCCGGTAACGAGATACAGGTAAGTCTTGTTGGTGAAGTCAGCGGGGGCGGGCACCTGGATAGTGCTGACCACGGCCTGAGCCCAGTTAGGGCGCGCCAGCACGCCCGCCACGATGTAAGCGATATAGAAGAACGAAGCGGTGAGAAATATCTTCTCTACGCTCTTGTAATTCCCTTTCACGATGAGCAGCCACACGACGGCTGCGGCGATAGGTACGCTGATGTACTTCGAGATGCCGAATAATTCCAGGCTGCTGGCGACGCCGGCAAATTCGGCGATCACGTTGCCGAAGTTCGTTACCACCAGCGCCATGAGCATGAAGAAGGTGGTGCGAAGTCCGAATTCTTCGCGGATAAGGTCGCTGAGACCCTTGCCGGTGACCGCGCCCATGCGTGCCGACATCTCCTGGATCACCACCAGCGCGACCGTCATGGGAATGATGGTCCAGAGTAGCGCGTAGCCGAAGCGCGCGCCCGCAATGGAATAAGTGTAGATGCCGCCCGCGTCGTTATCGACGTTGGCGGTGATGAACCCCGGGCCGATGACGGCGAGGAACAAAAAGATCCGGGTTTTCCAATGCTTCCAGATGCGCATGACTGCTCTGCAGGGGTCTGCGCCAGGGACAAGACGCAGTCCTTCAAGTTAACAGCAGTTTGTAGCAAGTGGCTAGAGCGGAACGAGAAAAAACTTGGCCGCAGATAAACGCAGATAAGAAACAAAGCGGGTTGGAGATTATGGAGACGTAGCAAGCTACGTCTCTACACTCGTCCGGATCACCGGTCACTGCGCGCGTAGGGATCCCTCGCTGCGCTCGGGATTGAAACCAAAAAGCCAAGACGTAGCAAGTTATGTCTCTACAATTGCTAGATCTTTTTGCGGAGCAGACTGATGACGTCGTCGGCCGTAATCACCCCGTTGATGCGGCCTTGCTC
>JBKKBM010000184.1:0-7539 GCA_046714215.1 Terriglobales bacterium
TGGGCCACCGGCAGCGGCGCTTGCCGCGCGCCCAGCAGCGCCAGCAACAATATGCCGGCTCCCGCCAGCATCTGCGCCGCGCGCGTTCCTTTCACCAGGATCAGGAACTGGTAGACCAGGAATGCGATCAGCGCCACATCCAGCGCCGACCACCAATTGAATTGTGAAAACAATGCCAGGGGAAGCGCCTCCGTCAGGGCCGTGCCGAACCCTCTATTGTATGGCAAAGGCGGGCGTTTCTATGGCGTTGCTTCTGCCCGTTCCCCCTTGAGCAGCATCCGCAACCCGATCGGAGCCACGATCGTCGTCACGGCGGTCATGAACATCACCACGGCGAATCCCGCTTGGTCGATCAGGTTCATGTTCAATCCTACCAGCGCCACGATCAATCCCACCTCACCGCGCGGCACCATGCCCACGCCGACGATGAGCGCCGTTTTGCGTCCTTCTTTGAGCGCGGGCAATCCGCAACCGATCACCTTCGAGGCGATGGCCAATATCGAAACCACGATTGCCGCCACCAGGATGTCCGGAGTGAACACCCGCACATCCAGCTTTGCCCCCATGATGAAGAAGAAGACCGGCGCCAGGAAGTCGCGGATCGCGTCAATGCCTGGTTCCAGGTTCCACTTGTGCCTGTGGTCGGCGATGGCCAGCCCGGCAAAGAATGCGCCGATGATGCCCGCCATGCCGATCTTTTCGGCCAGCACCGAAAGCGCCAGGCATAGCGCCAGCGCCAATATCAGGGGCGCCTGCCGCGTAGACATATTCTCCACCGGCCCCTTCACCCGACTCACCAGATGCGGCGCGACGAAGATCATGAATAAAGAGAACGCCGTCGCCATCGTCAGCACGATGACGATCTGTCCCCATTGCACTCCCCCCGCCGACGCCATGCCCGCCACCACGGCCAGCAACACCATGCCCAGGATGTCGTCGAAGACCGCGGCGGAAAGGATGATCTGTGCGGCCCGCGTCTTCAGCACATCCATATCGCCCATCACTCGCGCAGTGATGCCCACGCTGGTGGCCACCATCGCCGTCGCGATGAAGGTCGATTGCGCCCCGGTGTGTCCCATCAACATCCAATAGCCAAATCCCAAGACGAAAGGCAGCGCCACCCCGCCTACCGCCACGTTCATGGACCGTCTGCCCACTTTCAGCAACTGCCCGGCGGGAGTCTCTAGTCCCACGCTGAACAATAGGAAGATTGCGCCCAGGCCCGCGAGGGAATTGATCGGATGACCACCCTGGATCACCTCCTGCGGCAGCATGCCCAGGGCATACGGCCCCAGTACGATGCCCGCCAGGATCTCGCCCAGCACGGCAGGCAACTTCAGCCGCTCAAATATCTCGCCCAGGATCTTCGCCGAGGCAAAGATGACGAGCAGTTGCAACAGGAATGGATCCGCAGCATGCATTCGTCCCATTAGACCGGAATATCGGAACATCCCGCTACAACAATCGACCTACACCTTCTCCGGCCACCAGATCAGCACGAGATGTTAAATGCTTTGCTGGTCCCCCGGTTTGGCTTCCCTTCGTGTCCTTCGTGGTGGAACGGTTTTCCTCAGCCACGTCATATAAAATGTCCTTCCCGACATGCCTGACCCTAAACCCAACGAAGCCAAAAAGGAAACACCCGTCGTGAATGTCTTTGCCGTGCACGGCGCTGACCCTGAAGTCCAGGCGTACGCCATGGCCAAGTATTCGCGCTCCGCCCTCTCCATGCGCGAATCGCTCAAAGAGATCAATGAGCAGAAGGCTGAACAGTTCCTCAATACCTTCTATTTCCAGTACGGACACCGCTCCATCGCTGACCTGGCGCACGTCGCCTTCGCGGTGGAGAAGCTCTCGCTCCTTGCCGCCATCGTGCTCGTCGACGAGCAGCGCTGGGACGGTCAGGAGCGTTCCACCCGCTACCAGAATTTCAAGAAGAGCGGCTTCTACACGCCTGATTTCGGCGATGACACTAAGTCTCGCGAGCTCTACACCGAGACCGCGCAGATGCTCTTCACCGAGTACGAGATTTTCTCGGAAGGGATGTTCCGCCATCTCGAAGAGCGCACGCCCAAGCCCGCGGACATGGACCAGGCGCAATATGACCGCACGCTGAAGGCCCGCGCTTTCGACATCTCGCGCTACTTCCTGCCGCTGGCCACCAACACATCGCTTGGCCAGATCGTGAACGCGCGTACGCTGGAGACGCAGATTGCCCGCTTGTTGTCGCACACTCACGGGGAGGTCCGCCAGCTCGGTGAACTGTTGAAGCAGGCCGCCCGCGAGCCCGCTTATAACGTGACTCACGTGCGCATGAAGGAAGTGCTGGAGCAGGTGCGCACCGTCGACCCCGCTCTCGCCGCCAAGATCGAGCCTGAGCTCATGCGCGATGTTCGCGTCTCACCCACGCTGGTCAAGTACGCCACCGCCAACGCTTATGAGATGGAGACACGCGCGCAACTGTGCCAGGCGGCGGCGGAGTTGATGAAGGGCGCCGCCATCGCGCCGGCCCCGTTGGTAGAACTGCTTGACGACGATCCCCTGGAGATCGAACTCGCCACCACGCTGCTCTACGCTCACTGCCACTATCCGTACCAGCAATTACGCGAAGCCGTGGCCGCGCTGACCGACGCCCGTCGCCGCGAGCTCATCGACCTCGGTTTTAACCGCCGCGGCAAGCATGATGAACTGCTGCGCCCGCTCTGCGCCGGACAGAAGTTTCGCTTCGACGTCCTCATGGACGTCGGCGGATTCCGCGATATGCATCGCCATCGCCGCTGCACTCAGATCGAGCAAGGCTTCACCGCGCTGCACGGATTCGACGAGCCCGAAGAGATCCGCCCATCCGGCATGAAGGATCGTTACCGCCAGGTGATGGCCCGCGCCGCCGAGGCCGCCGCCAAAGTCGCCCAGGGTTCCGCGCCAGAAGCCGAGCAAAATTCGCACTACCTGCTACCGCTGGCCTATCGCAAGCGCTGTCTCTTCAATATGGACTTCGCCGAAGTCGTCTACATCTCGGAGCTGCGCACTACGCCCGCCGGCCACCAGTCGTATCGCAACGTGGCCTACGCGATGTTCGAAGCTGCGGTGAAGAAATATCCTGCGCTGCGCCAATACTTCCGGGTAACCAATGTGCACGAACCAGTCGACCTGTTGAAACGATGACCTGCATCGAGACGTGTAGAGACGTAACTTGCTACGTCTCCGGTGAGAGGGTCCCCCGCAAGATCCGGTTCACTTCCCGTACCAACTCCTCGGGATCAGGATTGCGCAGGACGTACTCCACGCCGGGGATCACCGGACTGATGCGGCAGATCTCCAGGATGGGCAAGTTCGGGCAAAGTTGCCGCAGCACTTCCGCGATCTTCAACTTCTGATCTTCCTCGAACGCATGTCCCACCAAGGCGAGGTCAAAGACGGTGCGTCGGCATACGTGATTGAGTTCACGCGTGGTCATGGCGGAGACCACCAGAAAGCCCGCTTGCGTGAGCACTAATTCACGCGTCTTGCGCAGGGCTTCGGTGCCGGCCACGGACAGGATCTGTTTCGGCCTATCGGGCATCGTTTAGATGTTGAAAGAATCGGGTGACAGATAAATTATCACGCCGCCATCCATTTACAACGCAGCCCGCTTTCCACTAAAGTCGCTGTCCCAAAGGTTCGGAGGACAACGGTGAAAAGCATGCAACGGACAGCCCAGATTCTGATGACGCTAGCCCTGCTTTCGGCTGCTTGCGCAGCGCAAATAGTGCAATATGCCGAACTAAATACCCGCCAGATCGCAGCCCTCGACCGTAACCGGACGGCGATCGTCATCCCCGGCGCGCCGCTGGAGCAGCACGGCCCCTACTTGCCCTCGTATTCCGATGGATACTGGTCAGAGCGCCACGCCCAGGATCTCGCCGAAGCCATCGCCGCTCGCCCGGGTTGGACGGCGGTCCTGCTGCCGCCCATCCCGCTTTCGTGCCAGGGTGCGGAGGTCATCGGCTTCAAGTACAGCACGGCCGGCAGTCTTACGCCGCGGTGTGACACCATCCGCCAGGTCTTCATGGACCTGGGCGATTCGTTCGCCACCCAGGGCTTCAAGTGGATCTTCATCGTGAACTATCACGGTGGACCCAACAACAACCAGGCGCTCGACGCCGCTGGCGACTACTTCCATGACACCTACGGCGGCCACATGGTGCACCTGTTCGGCATCATGGCGGTACGCGGCTGCTGCGACCTGCGGGAAAAGTTCCTCACGCCCGAGCAGATGAAAGCCGACGCGTTCACCGTCCACGCTGACGCCGAAGAGACTTCGATGGTGCTGGCGCTCAAGCCGGGAACGGTCGCTCCGGATTACCAGTCCGCGCCCGACCAAACGGCCAATAACCCCGCAGAACTGCTCTTGGTTGCTGGAAAACCCGCATGGCCGGGATACTTCGGCTCGCCGCGCGCGGCCTCGGCGGCGCTGGGTTTCGCGGAGTATCGGGCGATGGTGAAGGCCTCGAGCGAGATGGCGTTGAAGATCCTCGACGGCTTCGACTACCGCACCCTGCCGCGCTACTACGACATCATGGCCAAGGACGCTAGCATCGCCCGCGTGATGGCCGCCGATCATGACAAGAAGCAGGAAGCCAAGCAGAAGGAGTGGCTGAAGAAGAAAGGGTTTTAAAAGCAGTCATCAGCCCTCTGCCGTCAGCCATCAGCTAAACCAGCCTGCGGCAGCAAGGCGGCGCTGGCGCAGGCATTTGCCATGCAGGCCGAGTAGCAGCAGCCTTCAGTGTCCCCGCCGGCAACCCGCAGAGGAAGACCCATTGGTTCTATTCACAATCTCAACCTTGTCATCCTGAGCGCCTTTTCTGTGGCGCGAAGGACCTTGCGTTTCCGCCGTCAGCCGCAAAGCGAAATCTAACTGCATCGCTTTCGGAAGGGCGCGGCTTGGTAGGTCGGGCTTCAGCCCTGACTCGCGGAGCAACCATGCCGGAAGCTGCCTTTACTCTGCCTGCATGGCAAATGCCGCAGCGCCCTCCTTGCTGCCGCTGGCTAGGTTTCTCTAAAGTCCTCCGGTACCCACCGGCACGCCCACCAGGTAGCTGACGGGCGTCAGCGGTGAAAAGGGGATACGCACCGTGCCCGCGGTCCAGCGATAGGCATCGCTGCCGTCCGGGTCAAGCCCGCTGACGCGGTTGGCCATGGCGAGCATCTCCGCCGTGGTGTACGTCCGCATGCAGGAGATGGTCCCATCCCAGGCGGCGATCAGCGGCAGGACCAGGGGCGTGATCGGGATCACGTACGTCCAGAAGAGCGCCGACCAGCGCACCGGCCGCAGGAACGGCATGAGCAGCAGGATCAGCGGCGCCATGAGCACGATCCCCAATAAGGATGGAATCAGCGCCAGCAGCATCACCGGCCAAGATAAACGATACGTGAACTCGAAGATACCGATGCCGGCGCGATGGCGGACCGCGTCGGCGAGGATGGACTGTGCCATCTCCGGCTGAAAGTGATGGAACGAAGTGAACAGCGTGCGGAAACCGGCGAGATGGGACGGCATCGCTGTCGCATCCACGGGATCCGGACAGGAGCGGATCCGCGGACAGGCTTGGGCGGCGGCGGCAAATGCCCGGTGATTAGGGAAGAGGTCGGTGAGGACCACGTCCGGCGTGAGGCCGCGGCCTTCGAGTTCACGGGCGAGGGTGAGCCAGGGGCCACCGCCACCGGAACACAGGTCGATGATGGTGCGTGTCCGCGTCGCTTCCAGCCCGCGCTGCAGATGCGGAGCGATGCGGTTGTAATGCTTTCCCAGGTTGAGCAGCAGGCGCAGCATGTCCAGACCGGTGTCGCGAAACGGACACCACGCCTGATCGTTGAATTCAAAGAGATGATAGCGACGCATGCCGGCGGCCATGGTAACAGGGCATTGGCCATGCAGGGCATTTGCCATGCAGGCGGAGTAAAAGCATTTGCCCCGCCGGCACAATGAAGAGCACGCGAAGGGCATTTGCCATGCAGGCCAAGTAAAGGCAAGCCTTCACTGCTCCCGCTGTCGAAGGCTGCGGCGGGTACAGCAGGACTTTAGTCCTGCGAACCACGACCAGTGCGTAACGCTACCTCGCTGCCGCAGGCGCGCTTTTAAGCTCTCAGGCGTTGGCGACGTGTTCCAACCGTTCGCCGTGGGCGCATAGCGGACAGGCGTCGGGCGTCCAGATGTTGTGGGATTTTTGCAGCAGGGTGACGAGGGGCAGGCGGCGGGGTTCAGCAACGCGCTCGGCCCAGCGCGCAAATTCATCGCCGAGCGTCACCAACGAGGCGACGGCCACCACCCGCGCCTGGAGCTCGCGCAGATGCTCGTAGGCGCCGCGCACCGCCGACCCGGCGCTGATCACGTCATTCACGATCACGACCGGCTGGTCGGCGACGGAGGCCTGTAAGGGCTGCGGTATCTGGTACCGCACGGGAAACAGTTCTGACGAAGCCGGCGGGCCGTCTTTAGTCGGCCTGCATGGCAAATGCCGATTGGCATAGATCCGATGGCCGATTGGGTTTCAAGATTGCGAAAGATGATTATCCCGCTAAGGTGATAGCGAGTTTGGAGCGTTAAACTGACGGTTCGCTCGTGTGTGCCTTAACTCCCAGCAAAGCCCTTGCACCCCCTTGCCAAAGCGCCCACCCGCACTACCCCTAAACCCTTTACCCTCAATCAAAAATATCTAAAAGTAATATCTCTATTTCACGCCCCTACCGCTTGACATAGTAATGCGCTAGGCCTAACCTTGCCTTAGTGAATCGCACCCCACAACCCGTCGCCGGAGCAAGAAATAACCCCTTTGTTTTCTATTATCTACCTCTAACCCCTTTGTTTCCGCGAGGCTGGAGTCATCTCGTTGAAAACGACGAGCTTACACCCAAAAAAGTTTTTTGTTTGAAGGGTTTCCTGTGAAGAGCTGCCTATTCATCCTGCCAAGCGGTGCACCTTGCGGCGCTCCCGCCTTAAAGTCGTCCGCCGCCCGCTTTTGCCGCTTTCACGCTCGCGATCACAAACGTCAGGTCGTCATCGCCCACGCCCGCGCCGAAAAACCCCGGTTGCAGCAGCGCCGCTCCCTCCGTGCCGCCCACGCCCGTCGCACCCGCCAGCTCCGCGCTATCTATGTGCCTGCGTTGTTCGACTATCCGGCTCTGCACCTCGCCCTCGATAACGCCCTCCGCGCTTATGACCACGGAGTCATGGACCATCGCATCACCCGCGTCATGCTCCGCGCGCTGCGTATTGCTTCCATCGCCGTGCGCGCGATGGGCATTGAAAATGGCGCGACCCGCGCCTCCGTCAACCGTGATAACCGGGACTTCCGTCTACGTCTCCTCGAAAACCTCGAACTCCTTCGTCGCGACCGTCAGGCGGAACTCCTCGATTCCGATGGGGGCAGCCCGCCTTTTGCCCGACCAGCGTCTCCCCGGGCCCCCCCCGAAAGTGTCCCTTAGTGACCACTCGGATGCCCGTCCGCACATATTTCGCTTTTTGTTCGCCTTTATGCCGAATTGCTGCTAGGATGCACC
>JBKKBM010000185.1:0-2541 GCA_046714215.1 Terriglobales bacterium
AAGCGCTCGAGAACATCAAGATTGCCATCAGTGAGTACTTGGCCGTCTTGAAAGATGAGTTGAAGGGCGCAGACGTGCGAGAGATAGAAGTAGCCGTCTAGCATGAGGCTGCCCGGCATCAATCATCTTGAAGCGGTCCGGGCATTCGGAAAGCTCGGTTTTTTGGTGAAGCGCCAAGGTAAACACATCATCCTCGAACGGAGAGAGGATCCTCGTCATTCCCCGTAACAATCCCATCAAGCCCACGACCATGGGCGCCATCATCAAGGCGGCTGGACTTACGGTTGAAGAATTCAAGAAGCTTCTCTAGTCATGCCTCTCCTCCAGGTCCTCCATCTCGGGCTCGTCGATTACGGCACCGCCCTCAAGTTGCAGGAGACGCTAGTCGGACTGCGCAAGCAAGGGCACATCGCCGATACCCTGCTGCTCCTCGAACATCCGCCCGTGATCACGCTGGGACGCAATGCGAAGTCGGCGAACATCGTCGCCAGTCCGGAGTTTCTGGCCGAGCGCGGCGTCGAGATCTTTGAGACCAATCGCGGCGGCGACGTCACGTTTCATGGCCCGGGACAGCTCGTCGGCTATCCCATCTGCGATTTGCGCGGGCTCACTCCCGGATTTACCGGAACACGGGTCGGCGCGGTGGAATTCGTGCGCCGGATGGAAGAAGTGCTGATACGCGCGTGCGCCGACTTCGATATCGGTGCGGAACGGGTCGCGGGATTGACCGGCGTGTGGACGCCGGAACGGAAACTTGCCGCTATCGGCGTGCACATCTCCCGTGGCGTGACTTCCCATGGCTTTGCCCTGAACGTGACTACTGACCTCGAGCAGTTCAAGCTGATCGTTCCCTGCGGCATCGCCGACAAGGCGGTCACCAGCATGGAGCAGGAGCTGGGCGGGCGGGTCACTCCCGGAGGCAAGAAGTTGGATATGGATACCGTACAGCAGTCCATCACCCGGCAGTGGGGCTATGTCTTTGGCACGCAGATCCTCTGGCTGGAGTCACTCGGATCTCTGCTGAGCGGGGCCAGTGGCGAACCGCAAGACCTTCCCATGCAAGAGCCGGAAGAGTTGAAAAAGATGCGTCAGGAGCTGGAAATATCCCCTCGGGACGACGTTTTTTGGGGTTAGGGGCGGTCGTCTCAGCCCCACCGCTCCACCTTCCTCTGCGCTAAAATAAGGGAGTCAGAAAATTAGAGAATCAGTTAGACTTGACAGTTCCGGCACTGCCCCAACGGGCGGCTGGAAGGCAAAACCGCAGTCGTCAAACCGCAAACATAGACAAAGATTTTTGGACTCAAGGCGGTGGCTCCGCAGGCCGTTGGAATGCCGGAAAGCCAAAAGCTGGAATATCGGAATCAGGTTCGTATGAAGGCGTTTGTATGAAACCCAAGACTGACACCAAGCCCGCGCAAACGAAATCAGGCCCGCCCGTCGGCAATCCTGCCAGTTCCGCCAATCAGAGCAACCAAGGCAAGAATGGCGGCGGACAGGCCACTGGGGCCGCGCCCACCACCGGTAAAGGCAAGTTCACCCCCGTCGGCCCGCAGCGCAAGAATCCGCATGGCCTGCCTGACTATCGCCTCGAGGTCCCGGACTTTAAGACCGTGGAAGAGTGGGTTGACGGCAAGCTCCGCTACAACGTCACCGGCAGCTTTGACGCGCCCGCGCCAGACCTCTGCGAGTCAAAATATTTGACCAAGGACCAGAGCATCGAGATGTATCGCTTCATGGTCTTGAACCGCAAGATGGAGCAGGCACTCGAGAACCTGTTCAAGCAGCAGAAGGTCATCGGCGGCGTCTATCTTGGGCTCGGGCAGGAAGGCTGCTCGGTCGCTTCCTCCTTCGCGCTCAAGAAGGAAGACTGGGTCGGCCCGATGATCCGCAACCAGGGTTCGATGCTGGTGCGCGGCTTCAAGCCCAGCGACACCATGATGCAGTACATGGCGAAAGCCGGCGCGCCCACCAAGGGCCGCGACTCCGGCTCACATTACGGCGACGTACATACGAAAAACGTAGTCGCTCCCATTTCGCATCTGGGTGACAGCATTCCGGTGATGGCGGGTATCGCCATGGGTGCACGTCTACAGGGGAAGAACATCGCGTGCCTTACCTTTGTCGGCGATGGCGGCCAGTCTACCGGCCCCAGCTATGAAGGCTTTAACTTTGCCGCAGTGCAAAGACTCGGCGTCATCCTCATCATGGAGCACAACCTCTGGGCGTACTCCACGCCGGTGGAATTGCAGTTTGCCTGCAAGGATCTGGCGGACCGCGCCATCGGTTACGGCGTCCCCGGCTGCATCGTGGACGGCACCGATCCCAACCAGGTTTACGACGTGACTTATGAAGCGGCGCAGCGCGCGTATAAGGGCGAAGGCGCAACGCTCATCGAAGCCAAGATGATGCGCATGCGCGGCCACGCCATGCATGATGCAGCGGCGTACGTCCCGAAGCCGTATTTCGAATACTGGAAGCGGCGTGACTGCAACACCCGCATGGAGAAATATCTGCTCGACCGCGGCTGGCTGACCGGTGAGC
>JBKKBM010000186.1:0-7696 GCA_046714215.1 Terriglobales bacterium
CTTCATCCCCTGCACGCCGTTGATCTGCTGCTCCAGGGGCTGGGTGACGGCGGCTTCCACCACTTCCGCGCTGGCGCCGTTATAGAAGCTGTTGACCGTGACTTGCGGGGGCGCAAGATTGGGAAATTGCGCGATCGGTAATCGAGGAATGGAGACCGCGCCGCCCAGAATGATGAGCAGGGAGCAGACGGTGGCGAAGATGGGCCGCTTGATGAAAAAATCGACGAACATGAGGTTGGGTCGAACGAACGATCTGTTTCACAACTACAAGGACAAAGGCTTTAACCGCGGATAAAAAACGGATCAGGTCTGATAGAAGAGCAAATGCGCGACCAATTTTTCCTTGTTCATTGTTTCTCTTGTCCCTGGTTTCTCTTGTTCCTTGTTCTTGCTTTCTATCCGCCTTGATCTGCTTTTATCCGCTGTTGCATCTTGCCTTTGCTTTTTTATCTGCGTCGCCCTGCGTCCAAGTGTGGCTAGGTTTTGCTTTTGCCTTCAAATTACAAATTACAGCGGTTGCACCGGCGTGCCTTCACCCAGCATCTGCGTGCTCCCGGTGATGATTTTCTCGCCGGCTTTGATGCCTTCGAGCACCACGTAATCGTTACCTATCATCTCGCCCAGGCGGAGTTGCCGCTGTTTGGCGATAAAACCCTTGTCACTCTGCTCCGCGACGAACGCAAAACTCTGTCCATTGATACGCGACACCGCCAGCACCGGAATCATGATGGCCGGCTGCTCGCCCCACACCACCCTCACCCGCACTAACTGGTCCGTGCGCAGGGCGTTGCCCTCGTTGCCCAGGCTGGCTTTGGCGAGCACGGTTTGGGTAGCGTCATTCACCTCGGAAGCCACGAAGGTGATGCGGCTGTCCGCGATGACCTTGCCGTCCGCGCCCAGCAGGGCAACTTTCTTGCCCACAGTGAGATCGCGTGAGCGTTCCACGGGAACTTCAATATAGGCTTCGAGCGGGCCCGGCTGATTCACGGTAGTAAGTACGGTGGCCGGCGAAACGCGATCGCCCACATGCACGGGGATATCTCCCACCACGCCGGCAGTCGACGCAGTGATGCGGTAATAGCGCAGCTCCACATGCTGTTGCGTCACCTGCGCTTCGGCGGCCTTTAATTCCGCCTGGGCCGCATCATGCCGCGATTGGGCCTGATCCAGCGCCTGCTGGCTCACTACGCCCGCGGCCGCGAGTTTGCGCGCCCTATCGAGTTCCTCTTGCGCGAGGCGAAGGTCGGCTTGTTTGGCACCGCGCGTCGCCTCCTGGCTTCCGGTGGTGGCCTGTTGCTTCAGCGGATCGATCTGCAGCAGCGGCGTGCCCGCCTTCACCCGGTCGCCGGACTTCACAAAGATCTGCGTGATCTGCCCGTCCACCTGGGGACTGATCGTAGTGGAATTACGCGATTTGAGCGTCGCCAGGTATTCCGACGAGATATCGACGGACTTCGGCTGAGCCGTCATGACGGGTACAGGCATGGCGGACATCTGTCCCTGCGCGGCTGCGCCGCCGCCTTTGCCGCATCCGGCCACCAGCACAACCGCCAGTATTCCCAATGGAGAAAGAGCTGGGAAATATTTGTTTGTGTGACCACGAACCATAAGAATTAAGTTATCAGAAGAACCGGAGTTCACGCTCACGCATGGGATGAAGCGCCGGGGGCTTCGGTCGCACAATAATGTGCAGAAAATCCTGGGGACGCCCAGAATCCGATTACGACGACCGGGGCACCGCCACTTGGGCCGCACGGCGCGCGCGCACCAGCAGCTTCTGCTCTACTTCCACGCGGTTGCGTCCGTTGTGTTTGGCTTGATAGAGCGCCTTGTCGGCGGCGAGCAGAACTTCTTCCGCAGTCCGCATGCGCTGGGTACATTCGGCCAGACCAATGCTGACGGTCACGCGCGTGACCACGGGCGTCGGCTGCTTGCGCCGTGTGCTGGTCTCACGCCGGTCCCCACGTTCGCGATTACTGCGCGCCGGCCCGCGGGCGACAAAAACATCTTGCTCGATGGCATAACGCAGACCTTCTACGTGCGTAGCGCTTTCATCCGCGCTGTGACGCGCAAATACGATGGCGAATTCTTCGCCGCCGCAGCGAAAGGCGGTGCCGCCGCCACCCACGTCAGCCAGATGCCGGGCGACTTTGCGCAGCACCTGATCGCCGGTGTCATGACCAAAGGTGTCATTGAATTTCTTGAAGTGGTCCACATCCACCACCGCGATCGAGAAGCGGTCACCCAACCCGGCCAGGGCTTCGTTGAAGGCGCAGCGCCCGGGCAGCCCGGTGAGTTCGTCGTGATAAGCGATACAGTGGGAACGCTCCACCACCGCGATGCCCATGGCAAAGACGGCGAGGGCGAGATGCGCGTCATTGGCTACGGTGCGCAGGCCCGCGGCCAGCGCGGCCAGCGACCACACCATGCCGGCAGCGACGGCGTCGAGCGAGAGCGCGAAGCGCAAGAACAACATCATCAGTACCAGGCCGAGCCCCACTTCGACCAAACCGATGCGCGTGAAGCCCAGGTCGAAGCTGGGGCGCGCGATGTCGACCATAAAGCTGGGAGCCCAGCGCGAGGCGATCAGAAATGTCACCCACTGCACGCTCAGCAGTCCACTCCACCAACCGACCGCCTCCCAGTCGAAGAACGTGTCTTCGACGAGCAGTACCAGGCCGAAATCCAGGGCGAGCAGCAACACCATCAGCCGCTGCGAGATCGCTTCCGACGTAAATGCCGCGACCGCGAGTTGGGCGGCGAGCGCCAACACGATCAAGAACGCGCGGAGCGAGTGCAAGCGGATGGCGAGCAGGCCCGAGGCCGCTAAGAGTGCGGCGCAAAGTAAGCGCAAGCTAGGCTGAGATTTTGCCGACGGCAGAAAGAAGGCAAGCCCCACCATCCCCGCCATGACGAAGAGTCCGTTGGGGAAGACCAGTTGCCGCAAGAACTGTGAGAGCCGGAAAGACACCTGCTAGACAGGTTATCGCGCGGCGCGGGAGCCCGGTTAGTAACGAAGTTGGTTCCGGCTGAGCCCCCGCAACGCCGCCCTAACTATTGGGATAAAAGCTGCGGACCCAGCGGTGCGCACGCAATGCGTCCAGCGTCTTCTGATCCAAGGGGCCTTGATCGGACGCCGCCGCGTTCGCGCGAACGTGCTCCTCCCGTCGCATTCCTGGGATCACCGACGAGACCGCCGGATGCGTCAGGCAGAAACGCAGCGCCAGCGCGGGCAGGTCTTCCAACTTGGAGCCTGTATCTTTCGCGATGGCCTGCGCCCGCTCCCAAACCTGCTGTTTGCGGTTGCCGGCAAAGTACACGTTGCGGAAGTCACCATCGGCGAACTTCGTCTCCGGAGTGATCTTGCCGGTGAGTGCGCCCTCGTCGAAGGGCACACGCGCAATCACACCGATGCCGTTCTTCTGGCAATACGCGAACAACTCGTCTTCGGGCGACTGGTCGAAGATGTTGTAGATGACCTGCACCGTCTGCACCAAGCCGGTCTGAAGCGCCTTCAGCGCGTTCGTGGGCTGATGGTCGTTGATGGAGATGCCCACTTGGCGAACTTTGCCGCTACTGCGCATCTCTCCTGCCGTGCGTTGCCATTCGTCCTGTTCGGCCCAACTGTCTGACCACACGTGGAACTGATAGACGTCCACGTAGTCGCGGCCAAGATTCTGCAGCGATTGGTCGAGTGAATCCATCACATACTGATAAGGAAAGACCTGGGGCAGTGTGGAACCGGGCTGCGCCGGCCAGATCATGTTCTTAGGCGGCACTTTGCTGGCGATCATGACCTCAGACGATTTACCAAAGGCCTGCGCCAACAAGCGTTCGCTGTGGCCGTCGCCGTAAGCCAGGGCGGTGTCAAAAAAATTGATACCGCGGTCGCGGGCATGTTTCAAGGTCTTGAGGGAGGCGGTGTCCTCGGCACCCACCCACATGGCTTTGCCGATACCCCAGGCGCCAAAGCCGATCTCGCTGACCTCCGGGCCGTCTGTACCTAGGCGTCGATATTTCATAGGGTTACACCTCGGGGTGGGGTATGAGCTGCGACGACGGCCAGCAGATTTCCGGAGGAATCAGGCCGCCTCCACGATATCATTCATCCTTGAGATTAGATTCTTTTACGAAGGAACATTGTGAGCGACATTCGCGGTAAAGGCATAACGGCGAGTCTGGAAACGCGCGAATGCGCGCCTGCGCCACAGGGCGATGAGATTGCCGAACTGGCGGGGCGGCCGCTGCTGCCGAATAAGGGCATGGCCATGAATCTGGATTGGGTGGAAGATATCCGCGTGAACTTGAGCGCGGTGGAGCGCCGCGCGCAGAGTCTCGTCACGCGTCGCACGGTAAAAAAAGAGTGGCAGGTGGCATGGCTGCTGCGCGCCATCGCCTGCATGGACCTCACCACTCTCGCGGGCGACGACACCGCGCAACGTGTTCTCCGTCTGTGCGCGAAAGCGCGCCAACCAGTTCAGCAAAGCTTGCTGGAACAACTAGGGCTTCGGAAAAACGACTTCAAACTCACTGTGGGCGCGGTGTGCGTCTATCACGCGTTCGTGGAGACGGCGGTACACGCTCTCCAGGGCACCGGCATCCATGTAGCGGCGGTCTCCACCGGCTTCCCGGCCGGGCTTTCGCCGCTGGCGGAGCGTGTGGGTGAGATCCGCCGTTCGGTTGAGGCGGGCGCCGATGAGATCGACGTCGTCATCACCCGCGGCCATGTCTTTGGCGGAAAATGGCAAGCGCTGTACGACGAAGTTGCGACTTTCAAAGAAGCCTGCGGACGCGCGCACCTGAAAGTCATCCTCGGCACGGGCGATCTTCTGACCCTGCGCAATGTGGCCAAGGCCAGCGTGGTCGCCATGATGGCGGGCGCGGATTTCATCAAGACTTCAACCGGAAAAGAGACCGTCAACGCCACGTTGCCGGTCGGCATCGTGATGGTGCGCCAGATCCGCGAATATGCGGAGCGCACCGGCATGGCCGTGGGCTTCAAGCCCGCCGGCGGCATCCGTACGGCGAAGCAGTCCATGGAATGGCTGGCGCTGATGAAAGAAGAGTTAGGCCGCTCGTGGCTGGAGCCGCATATGTTCCGCTTCGGCGCCAGTGGCATGCTGGCTGATATCGAACGCCAACTGGAGCACTACGCGACCGGACGCTACTCCGCCGATTATCGTCACCCCATCGCCTAGAAAAAGGAATCGAGCGCATCGATGAGCATTGCGGAAAAATTTGTGAGCATGGAATACGGCCCCGCGCTGGAAGACCCGAAAGAAGCGTTGGCGTGGCTCGACGGCCACGGCCGCAAGTTCGGACACTTCATCAACGGTGATTGGCAGCAACCGGTCGCGGGCGAATTCTTTGATTCCAACGATCCCTCCACCGGTGATGCCCTGGCCAAGATCGCGCAGGGCTCGGAAGCCGACGTCGACGCCGCGGTCAAGGCCGCCCGCGCCGCGCTGGCTCCGTGGCAGAAGCTCACCCCTCACGCCCGCGCACGTTATCTCTATGCCCTGGCGCGCCTGGTGCAGAAACATTCGCGGCGGTTGGCGGTGCTCGAGACCATCGACAACGGCAAACCCATCCGCGAGAGCCGTGACATTGATATCCCGCTGGTCGCGCGTCACTTCTATCATCACGCCGGCTGGGCGCAATTATTGGACCAGGAGTTTCCCGGATACACCGCCTGCGGCGTAGTGGGCCAGATCATCCCGTGGAATTTTCCTCTGCTGATGCTGGCGTGGAAGATCGCACCCGCGCTCGCGGCCGGCAATACCGTGGTCCTCAAGCCGGCGGAGTTCACCCCCATCACCGCCCTCGCGTTTGCCGACCTCTGCAAAGACGCGGGATTACCCAAAGGCGTGGTCAACATCATCACCGGCGACGGACGCACCGGCGAAGCGCTGGTCAAACATCCTGACATCGACAAGATCGCCTTCACCGGCTCCACCGAAGTGGGACGCCTCATCCGCAAAGCCACGGCGGGCAGCCACAAGAAACTGTCGCTCGAACTCGGCGGCAAATCACCGTTCATCATCTTTGACGATGCCGACCTCGACAGCGCGGTCGAAGGGCTGGTCGATGGCATCTGGCTCAACCAGGGGCAAGTCTGCTGCGCGGGCTCACGCCTGCTGATGCAGGAGAGCATCGCGGAAGCACTCGTCGGAAAGATCCGCACGCGCATGGAATCGCTGCGGGTGGGCGCGCCGCTGGATAAAGCCATCGACATCGGCGCCATTGTTGCGCCGGTGCAACTCGAACGTATCAAGCGACTCGTCGACCAAGGCGTTGCCGAAGGCGCAGTCTGCTCGCAACCGGCGGGCGCGATGCCGGCCAAGGGCCTCTACTACCCACCGACGCTGCTGACCAACGTGCATCCCACTTCGACTGTGGCCCAGGAAGAGATATTCGGGCCGGTGCTCGCGGCAATGACCTTCCGCACCGTCGCGGAGGCGGTGGAACTCGCCAACAACACGGTCTATGGACTCGCGGCCAGCGTGTGGAGCGAAAATATTAACGTCGCGCTGCAAGTGGCGGCGCAGATCAAGGCAGGCGTGGTCTGGGTGAACAGTACCAATCTGTTCGACGCGGCCTGCGGCTTCGGCGGCTATCGCGAGAGCGGTTACGGACGTGAAGGCGGACGCGAAGGCATGCGCGAATATCTCGAACCGAAGTGGTTCAAAGGTGCCCCGCAATTGAAACCGGCTCCAGCCGGAGCGCTGAAGCAGATCGATGCGGACACCGAGGTGGAAGAGCCGCCCATCGATCGCACCATCAAGCTTTATATCGGCGGCAAGCAGGCGCGTCCGGATTCCGGCTACAGCCTGCCTGTGCTCGCGGCGGATGGCACATTGCTCGGCGAAGCGCCGTTGGGTAATCGCAAGGACATTCGCAATGCCGTCGAAGCCGCCCGCAAAGCTTCCGGATGGGCAAAGACTACCGCGCATGGCCGCGCGCAGATGCTTTATTACTTCGCGGAGAATCTGGTTCAGCGCCGCATCGAGATCAGGGACCGGCTGGCGCGGGTGGTCGGCGCGAAGCAGGCGACGGCGGAGATCGCGCTCAGCATCGATCGCACTTTTTCCTATGCCGCGTGGGCGGATAAATACGACGGCGCGGTGCACAACCCGCCGATGCGCAACGTCTCCATCGCGATGAATGAACCCATTGGCACCGTCGGCATCATTTGTCCTACGGAAATGCCGCTGTTGGGATTCATCTCCACCATCATGCCTGCCATCGCCATGGGCAACACCGTGGTGGCGGTACCGTCGGAGGCTTATCCGCTGATCATCGGCGACCTGTATCAGGTCTTTGAGACCAGCGACTTCCCTGCGGGCGTAGTCAACGCCGTCAGCGGACGGGTTTCAGAGCTGATGAAAGTTCTGGCTGAGCACGACGACATCGACGGTATCTGGTGCTTTGGCGACGAAGCCGCCAGCGCCGCGGTGAAGGGATACTCCATCGGCAACCTGAAGCAGGTGTTCACCAATGAAGGCCGCGCCCTCGACTGGTTCAAGACCGCGCAGGCTGAAGGCCGCTGGTTCCTCGATCACGCCGTGCAGGTGAAGAACATCTGGGTACCGTACGGGGAATAGTTGGCTGTTCGTGGCTGGTTGTGTTGTTCGTCGAGTTAGCTCCAACATTCCACGAAATACTTTGTCGCTAAGTTCTTTGGGTCGCTTTTGCC
>JBKKBM010000187.1:0-4384 GCA_046714215.1 Terriglobales bacterium
CAAGAGGCCATCCGTTCACTGCAGTCGACGGGGACAAAGCGTGAGGGGGTACAGAAATGGGCACAATAGCAGGTACGCGCGATAACAGCGGGAGAGCTAAACCGCTGAATCTGAGTTGGTTGCCCCCCAGGGATTCGAACCCCGATACTCTGCTCCAGAGGCAGATGTCCTACCGTTGAACGAGGGGGCAATCGGCTGCTAAGCACACGGCTGGACTGGCGTCCAACCGTCATTGATCGTACTTCCTTCGTACTCTTCCGATTGTAAGGGGCGCGGCGAACAACGGTCAAACACGCGGTCGCTGACGCCAGACCACGCGGAACCAGCCGCTACTCCGCCGCCGGCTCCGCTTCTTCCCCGCTCTTCTTCACCCGCACCAGCACGATCTTGGAGAAGCCTTCCTTGAACGTGGGAGGCCGCAGCCGCGTGGCCATCTGCTGCATCACGTCTTCCTGCACCTGGCGTTCGCGTTTGCGGTTGCGCTCCAGACAGACTTCCAGCGGAACATCGAAGAACACCGCGTGCACCTCGTAGCCGAAGCCGCGCGCCATCTTGATCCACTGGCGGCGTTCGTGGGGCGAGAGGTTGGTGGCGTCAACGTAGTTCCACGGCATCTTGGCGATCAGCCGCGCGCGCAAGAGCGAGCGCAGCGTGGAGAACACCAGGCCTTGGTAGCGCTGCTCAGTGATGCTGTCAAACAAGATGCTGCGCAGCATGTCGCTGGAGAGCGGAGCGACGCCCCGACGCTTGTACCAGGTGGTCTTGCCCGAACCCGGCAGTCCGATGGTCAAGACTACGACACCGCGCGGCTCGCGCTTGGCCGCGGGTTTGCGCGTGGCCGCATCGGCCACTCCCGGAGGCGCATTGGGCGACTCGGGCTGGGTCTCGACCTCGACCTTGCCCTCTCCGGCAGAACCAAAACTTCCGGGGCCGAATGATCCGGAATCTTCGTCGCCCTGGTCGCCTTCACTAAAGCCCGGGTCGTCCATCACCGGCCTTGAAGGTTTGGGCGGACGGGCCGGACGGCTCGGCGGCCGATTCGGTTGTCTGGGAGCGGCGGGCTTCACCGGCGGCTTGGCCGAGGGCCTAGACGCGTGCGCCTCACTGCGCTCACCGGGAGCGCGATCAGCGGCCAGCGGCGCATAGGACGGCATCAGCGGAGCCGGCTTCGTCCGGTCGATCGCCTGACCCACCTTGCCCGTGGATTCCGAAAGATTTTCTGAAGATTTCTTACGGCGCCTCATGCGCTCGCGCATCCAGTTGCGCATGCTGGTCTTGTAACACAATGCCGGCGCGCGGAGCAATCACTCCAGAGCGCCAACTCGGTCATTTCTGATCCCTTTTTCGGTTCTCTCGCCATGGAACGTCCCCTGCGGTGCCCGTAGCCTTTGTGTTAGCATTCTGGGTTCTTAAAAACATTCCGCACTCATCAGCAACCATACCATCCCAGGCCCATTCGGAGGCGAAAGAAAAACCATGGCGATCAAGATCGGCATCAATGGATTCGGACGAATCGGCCGCAACGTCCTGCGCACCGCGCTCAAAGACTCTAACCTCGAATTCGTCGCGGTCAATGACCTCACTGACCCGAAAACGCTGGCCCACCTCCTGAAATATGACTCCATCCTGGGCAATCTGGACAACAAGATCACCTCCGGCGCGGACTTCATCGACGTCGACGGTAAAAAGATCCACGTATTCAAGGAGAAGGACCCCGCCGCCATCGACTGGAACGCTTTTGGCGCGCAAGTAGTGATCGAATCCACCGGCAAGTTCACGGATGCGGTGGACGCCAAGAAACACCTGCGCGGGTCGGTGAAGAAGGTCATCATCTCCGCTCCGGCCAAGAATGAAGACCTGACCGTGGTGCTGGGCGTGAATGAAGAGAAGTACGACGGGGCGAAGCACCACATCGTCTCCAACGCTTCCTGCACCACGAACTGCCTGGCGCCCATCGCCAAAGTGGTGAACGACAATTTCAAGATCCAATGCGGCACCATGACCACCATCCACTCCTATACGAACGATCAGGTAATCCTGGATTTCCCGCACAAGGACCTGCGCCGGGCGCGTGCAGCGGCACTCTCCATGATCCCGACTTCCACCGGCGCCGCCAAGGCGTTGAAGCTGGTGATCCCGGAGCTCGCCGGTAAGCTGGACGGTTTTGCCATGCGTGTCCCCACGCCCAACGTCTCCGTAGTCGACCTGGTTGTCTTCTGCGAAAAGAAGACGACCGTGGAAGAAGTGAATGGGGCGCTGAAGAAAGCATCCGAAGCCGGGCCGCTGAAGGGCTATCTGGGATTCGAAGAGAACGAACTCGTCTCCATGGATTTCCGCGGCGATGCGCGCTCGTCCATCGTCGACGCCAAGATGACGCTGGTGGTCGCCGGCAACTGCATCAAAGTCATCGCCTGGTATGACAACGAGTGGGGATACTCCTGCCGCGTGCGCGACCTCATAAACTTCATGGCCCAGAAAGGCCTGTAGAGATTTCGTATGGCGAAGCTTTCCATCAAGGACCTCGCGCTGCAGGGCCAGCGCGTCTTCATGCGCGTGGACTTCAATGTGCCGCTCGATGAGAGCGGCCATGTCACAGATGACACCCGCATCCGTGAGACCCTGCCCACCATCGAGTACGCGTTGCGCCACGGCGCGAAACTTATTCTGGCTTCCCATTTGGGCCGCCCTAAGGGCAAGGTGAATCCGGCGATGAGTCTGAAGCCCGCCGCCGAACGCCTGCGCATGTTGCTGGATGAAAGATTAGGCAGCGACTGCAACGTGGGCTTCTCGCCGGACTGCATAGGCGAAGGGGCGGAAGAAATGGTCAGCCTGCTGGAGCCCAGCCAGACGTTGCTGCTGGAGAATGTTCGCTTCCACGCGGAAGAAGAGAAGAACGACCCCGAATTCGCCAAGAAGCTGGCCGCGCTGGCCGACGTTTATGTCAACGACGCCTTTGGCAGCGCTCATCGGGCGCATGCCTCCACCGAAGGCATTACGCGTTTCGTCAAAAAGTCAGCGGCTGGCTTGCTGATGGAGAAAGAGCTGAAATATCTGGGAAAGGCGCTACAGGATCCTGCGCGGCCCTTCGTCGCCATCATCGGGGGCGCCAAGGTCTCGGACAAGATTGACGTGATCAAAAACCTATTGACCAAAGTGGACGCGCTACTCATCGGCGGCGCCATGGCCTACACGTTCCTGAAGTCGCAAGGCGCGCAGGTGGGCAGATCCCTGGTGGAAGAAGACAAAGTCGAGCTCGCGAAAGAATTAATCAGCGAGGCCAAAGCGAAGAACGTCCGCTTGCTGCTGCCGGTGGACCACGTGGTCGCGGAAAAGATTGACGCGCGCGTTCCCACTAAGATCGTGAGCAGTGACGCGATCCCAGCGGACCTGATGGGCCTCGACATCGGACCAACCACGCGGGAAAACTTTTCCCGGGAGATCCGCGGCGCCAACACCATCGTGTGGAATGGCCCGATGGGCGTATTTGAGGTGGCCCCATTTGCCGCAGGAACGCTGGCCATCGCGGAGGCGGTGGCGGGAAATTCCAGCGCTACTTCCATCGTGGGCGGCGGCGATTCGGTCTCCGCGGTCAATGCCGCCGGCATCGCCGACAAGATCACGCATATCTCCACGGGCGGCGGGGCTTCGCTCGAGTTCCTCGAAGGCAAGAAACTTCCGGGCGTGGAAGCACTCACGGATAAATAGCTCACCATGCGCAAGAAACTTATCGCCGCCAATTGGAAGATGTATAAGACGCCCGCGCAGGCTGCGGAATTCGTCCACGAATTCCTGCCGCTGGTCAGCCACCTGAATCGCGATGAGATCACGCTGTGCCCGTCGGCGGTCTGCATCACCGCCGTGGTCTCGCAGGTGAAAGATTCCAGCGTGCGCGTGGGCGCGCAGAACATGCACTGGGAAAAGGAAGGCGCTTTCACCGGCGAACTCTCCGCTAGCCAACTGGTCGCAGCGGGTTGCACGCATGTGATCATCGGACACTCTGAACGTCGCCAGTATTTCGGCGAGACCGACGTTACGGTCAATAAGAAGCTAGTAGCCGCCCTCGAAGCCGGGCTCACTCCCATCGTGTGCGTGGGTGAAGTGCTGGAAGAACGCGAAGCGGGCATCACCGACGATGTGCTCCGCCGCCAGTGCGAACTGGCCTTCCGTGGCATCTCCGGAAAGAAGGCGCAAAAACTGACGGTCGCCTATGAGCCGGTATGGGCCATTGGCACGGGCAAGACGGCCACGCCGCAGATCGCCGCGGCGGCGCATGCGGTCATCCGCGCGCAGGCCGCCTTAGCTTTTGGTCCGGAACTCGCCGACAACCTGCGCATCCTTTATGGAGGCAGCGTGAAGCCGGATAACTCCAAGGCCCTGATGTCAG
>JBKKBM010000188.1:0-3924 GCA_046714215.1 Terriglobales bacterium
GAGCCACCGCGGTCCGCGTGTTCGCCGTGCTCCTCGCGTTTGTCGGCAGCGTGCTCGCCATCGGCGCAGTGGTGACGACGCGTGAGGCGCCATACTTAGAAGTCATCGGCATCAAGCTGCACTGGGGCGGAGTGATCGCCGCGGAACTTGCGGGCATATCATTCGCCTTCTACAACATTGTGGGCGGCACGCTGGTGAACCGCCACGACCGCTGGAAGGTGCTGGTCTACGGACTGGCGTCTGCGGCGGCGTTCTGGATGTTCATCAATCCGCCGTGGAAGATCTACGCCGCGCATTACTCAGGTGAGCAATGGCTCTTCCTCATCGTCTTTTCCATCACGTCCATGCTGCTGCCGTTCTCCTGCTATTTCGCCGGATTGCAACACCTGGATCCCACCCGGGCCATCGTTACTAGCTGTCTGGAACCGGTCTTCGCCATCTTGTTCGCGGCCACGTTTGTCCATGAAGCGGTGGGATGGATCCAGGCGTTAGGCATTGCAATTGTTCTGGGAGCGACGATTCTGGTGCAGATGCCGGACAAGCATGTGCAGGCCCACGCGGCCGAGCACGCGTGAATCAAAACTACTCGAGCTCTTTGCCGCGCGTCTCTGGGATCTGCGTCGCTACCAGCGACGACAGTAGGAATCCTCCCGCGCACAGCCAGAACGCGCCGCTCAGGCCATGTTTCTGGCCTACATATCCGATGACAAACGGTGCGATGGAGCTCAGCGCGCGTGCGCCGTTATACGTGAAGCCCAGGGCGCGGGCGCGCACACTGGTAGGGAATATCTCGCTGGCGATGATGCCGGAGCCGGAGAAGAATCCGGTGCCGAAGAATGCCACCAGGATCCCCAGCACCATGATGGCCCACTCGCTGCGCGCCTGCGCGTAGAACGGGACCAGCACCGCGGCGGTGAAGGTGTAGAGGATGAACGACGGCCGCCGCCCGATGCGGTCGGCTACCCATCCGTAAAGCAGGTAGCCGGGAAACATCCCGATCAGATTCAGCGTGACGAGAAAGCGCGTAGTGTCCATCACGCTGAAGCCGCGGCCGCCTTCGGAGACCGGCAGCGAAAAATATGGAGGCAGCCAGGTAAACAGTCCCCACCAGGCGAACATGCCAAAGAAATTCATGGCGAGCAGCGCGATGGTCTGCTTGATGTACGGACGCGTGAAGATGATGGCAAAGCCCGGCTGATCCGATTTCGCAATGTGCTGGCGCGCCTCCCACAGCGGCGATTCGGGCACGCTGGCGCGGATCCATAAAATGACCAGCGCGGGCAGAATGCCGACGAAGAACACCACGCGCCAGTTGTAATGCGTAAGCAGGATGCCCGCCACCAGCGCGGCCGCCGCGTAGCCCAGCGCCCACGAACTTTGCACGATAGAGAGTGCCTTCGCGCGAAGATGCGCCGGCCACGTTTCCGCCACCAAGGTGGCGCCCGTATTCCATTCGCCGCCCATGCCCAGTCCCAGTACGAAGCGGAAACTGGCCAGCATCAGCACGGATGTCGAAAGTCCCGAAGCGAACGAGCATACGGAGTAAGTAGCGATGCTGAGCATCAGCGCCTTAGTGCGTCCGATGCGGTCGGCGATGAATCCAAAGAGCAGCCCGCCGATGCCGGAGGCGAGCAGAGTGAGCGTGCCCAGCAATCCGGCGGTGGGCTTGTCCATGCTGAGGTCGCGCATCACGTGCGCCAGCACCAGCGCGTAAAGCATCACGTCGAACGCGTCGAGCGCCCAGCCCAGAGAGGCGGCGATCAGGGTCTTGCGCTGGGCTGAGGTGACGCCGGCAAAGAGGGCCATGAATGCCCGGGATTTTACATCACGAGACTGATGATGACGCTAAACCACGCCGCAAAGATGAAAATAACGCCGCGCACGATGCACGTCTTTGGCGATCTGGGCGCGTAGTGCGTCCACATCTGGCCACTTCGTCTCCGGCCGCAAATACTTCAGAAAAGCAAGTTCGACGGGCGTCTCCGCCGCGACATCAATGGGATGGAAGTTGAGCAGATGTGTCTCGATGGCGAATGATTCTTCGCCGAACGTAGGACGATTGCCGATGTTGGTCACGGAGTTAAAGGTCTCCGCGCCCACGCGCGTCCGGGTGATATAGACGCCGTTGCCGGGAATCAGTTCGTCGTAGCGGGCCAGGTTGATAGTGGGCACAGTGTATTTGTGTCCATAGCCGCGGCCGCGTCCGGGGGTGGAGGTGATGGAGAAGACGCGCCCTAGCAGATGGCGCGCTTGCTCCACCTTGCCCGCCTCCAGCAGTTTGCGGATGCTGGTGGAAGACACCGCATGGCCGCGCAGCCTCATCTCGTCGTAGGCCTTCACCGCAAAGCCTAGTTCGTTGCCGAAGTCGGTCAGTCGCTGGATGTTGCCTTCCGCCTTGTGGCCAAAATGGAAATTGAAACCCTCCTGCACTTCCTGCGCGCGTAACGCTTCCGTAAGCACTTTCGCGGCGAAGTCGTGCGCCGTCATCAATGACAGGTCGCGATTAAACGGGAGGACGAGCAGCGCATCCAAGCCAGTACTGCCGAGCAGCTTGATCTTTTCCGCCAGCGGAGTGATGAGGCGCGGCGCGTTTTCCGGCCGCAGGATGCGCGTGGGATGCGGCTCGAAGGTGACCGCCACGCTCTGGGCGCCGGTAGCTTTCGCCCGCGCCACTACTTCTTTCAACACCGCCTGGTGCGCGAGATGAACGCCATCAAAGTTGCCCACGCTGACCACGGTAGGACCGAAGTCGGCGGGGATATCGCGAAGCTGGTGGAAGACGCGCATCAGATCTCGAACTCCAGCTTCAGGCCATCATGCGCCAGTTGCACGCCATCGGGCAGGGAAGCATTGGTCGCCTCGTGTGCCAGGTCGTGCGAAATGTGGGTGAAGAATGTGCGCCGCGGCTTCAGCCGCTCCACGATCCTCAGCGACTGCTCCACCGACGAATGGGTAGGATGCGGCTTGCGGCGCAGGGCATCAAGAAACAGGACGTCGAGACCTTCGAGCTGTGCCAGCGACGCCTCCGGGATCTCATTGAAGTCGGTGAGATACGCCGCGGAGCCGAAGCGGAAGCCATCGATCTCCGTGTCGCCGTGAATGACTTTCACCGTGTCAAAGCGTGCGCCGAAGAGGTCTACCCCGTCGTTGAGCGGATGCAGATGAACGCGCGCCAGGTTTCCATACTTGTAATCGTTGTCGAAGATGTACCGAAAGATGGAGCGCAGTATCTGCGTGGTCTGCTCGCCGGCGTAAAGTGGCACCTTACTCTCATGGCGAAAAGTCACCGGCCGCAGATCATCCAGGCCGAGGATGTGGTCCGCGTGCGCGTGGGTGTAAAGCACCGCGTCCAGATGGCGAATGCCCGCGCGGATCGCCTGCTGGCGGAAGTCGGGCGTGGTGTCGATGAGTACGTTGCGGCCGTCGTACTGCACCAGCACAGAAGGACGAGTGCGATGATCACGCGGATCAGCCGACGTGCATACTCCGCAGTCACACCCGATGGTGGGAACGCCCATCGACGTGCCACTGCCCAGGACTGTGAGTGTCGCTTTCAAGCGCTAGCTTTCAATCTTTGGCCCTTCTTCTGCGGCCTGGGCGGGCGGCGGCTGTGAGGTAAGCACCTTCATGATCTCCAGGAACGCCATGCGCAGCTCGAACAGACAATTCTGCAGCATGTGCGATTCACGCTCCGTGAGATTACCCTTGGTCTTTTCGCCGAGCAGGGAAATGGTGTCGATGGTCTGGCGTGCGCTTACGATGTCGGGCCGCGGCGGCGTCTCCTCATCGCGGACCATACCCAGTTGCATCATCGCCGTCATGTAGAGCGAGAGAATAAGCTTCTCGAAATTCATCTCAAGGTCGGGAGGGCGCTTGGCGCCCGCGGCTTCCAACATGGAATCGATCTGCTTGCCCGCAGCTTGG
>JBKKBM010000189.1:0-12686 GCA_046714215.1 Terriglobales bacterium
GCCGTAACCGCCGGTGATGGCGTAGCCGCTCCCGTCGCCGAGGCCCAGCCTCTGCATTTTCTGCAGCGCATCAAGCTTTTCAGCGGGCTCAGCGTGGACGAATGCCAGCAGGTGGTCAAGCGCATGAAGCGCCGCGACTTTCCGCCCAACCAGATCATCGTGCGCGAAGGAGCGCCGGGCAACTCGATGTTCTTCATCACCGCCGGATTGGTGGAGATTCGCAAGAAAGATCCCAACACCGGCATCGACTTTCTGCTCACCGAGATGGGTCCCGGGCAGAACTTCGGCGAGATGTCCTTGCTCACCGGCAAACCGCGCACCGCTTCGGTGAGCGCGCTGCAACCGACCACTTGCGCCGTGCTGGAGCAGAAAGACTTCCATGAACTCTTCATGGCCTATCCAAAGATAGGCCTGGCCCTCACCACCATCCTGGCGGATCGGGTGGAGCAGGCATCGCAGCAGGTAGGCATCGAGTTCATCAACCTAGCCAAGATGCAGATCGATCCGCGCGTCTTGCAGTTGTTGCCCCAGCCCATGATGGTGCAGCATCGCGTGCTGCCCGTGGCCTTTTCCAACAACCGCCTGACGCTGGCGATGACGAATCCCAACAACATCATCGCCCTCGATGACATCCGCCGCGTGATCAAAGGCGTGATGATCGAGCCCGTCATCGTGACCGAAGAAGACTTCCGCAAGTTCATGAACACCACCTACGTCGCGCTCACCAAGAAGGACGATGAGCCCGCGAAAGGAGCGTCCGGCGACCTCGTCTCCGCCCCTAAGGCCGAAGTCACCGTGGACATGATGCAGTCTGACATCATCCGCGACTTGCAGATGACGGATGACATGCAAGCCAACGTCACCTCTGACAATAAACAGGAGTTGATGAACGCATCGGAAGACGCGCCCATCATCCGTCTGGCCAACTCCATCCTGGGCCTGGCCATCAAGCAGGGGAGCTCTGACATCCACATTGAGCCCATGGAAAAAGACGTGCAAGTGCGCTTCCGCATCGATGGCGTTCTGCAAGTTGTGCAGACGCTACCGAAGAAGGTGCAGCTCGGCCTGGTCAGCCGCCTCAAGATCATCAGCAAGCTCGACATCTCCGAAAAGCGCCTGCCGCAAGACGGCCGCATCAGCGTGCAGATGGAAGGCAAGCCCATCGACTTCCGCGTCTCTTCCGTTCCGGCCAAGTGGGGCGAGAAGATATGTATGCGTATCCTCGACAAGAGCAATACAACGCTGGGCCTCGACAAAGTGATCAGTCACGAGCCGGTGTTGAAGCTGGTGCGCGAACTGGTGAGCCAGCCCTACGGCATCATGTACGTGACCGGGCCCACAGGCTCAGGTAAGACGACGACCCTCTACTCCGCGCTGGCGGAGATCAATGAGCCCGGCATCAATATCTCCACTGCTGAAGATCCGATCGAATACGATCTGGCCGGCGTGGTGCAGATCCAGGCCAATAAGGACATCGGCCTCGATTTCGCCCGCATCTTGCGCGCGTTCCTGCGCCAGGATCCCGACGTCATCCTCGTCGGCGAAACCCGCGACAAAGAGACGGCGCAGATCGCGGTGGAAGCCGCCCTCACCGGACACATGGTCTTCACCACACTGCATACCAACTCGGCTGCGGGCGCGTTCGTCCGCTTGGGGGAGATGGGCGTGGAACCCTTCCTGATGTCAGCCTCCACCGTGGGCGTGATGGCGCAACGCCTCACCCGCCGCCTCTGCCAGAAGTGCAAAGAGCCCACGCAGATCGAAGATGTGACCCGGGGGTATCTCGGCCTGGGCAAAGATGATGTCGTGTTCACGGGCAAGGGCTGCGATTACTGCGGAGGCAAGGGGGTCAAAGGACGCGTCGGCATCTACGAAGTGATGAAGCTGAATGCGGAGATCCGCGCGCTGGTGGCCAAAGGCGCCAACACGGAAGAGATCCACGCCTGCGCAGTGAAGAACGGCATGATCGACCTGAAGGCCTACGCGAGGATTCTCCTGCTTGAAGGGCTAACGTCAGTGGAAGAAGTGCTGCAGGTGGTTTCAGTGCAAGAGTAACTCTTTGTCATCCCGAGCGAGGCACGAGCCGCAGGTAAGCGGCGACGAGGGATCCCTACCCTCGCGGCCCCCGTTCCGTTGAAATAGAATCTCAGCCTCTTGGGCTTTGACTACAGCTTGCGTCCCACTTCGGACGAAGCTAGCAAAAGCCAATCTGGGAAGTGCGCCAAACACCCTCCCACCGTTTCTATGAAACAATGGTGATGTGACCTACCGCCAGATCGTCGCGAAAACCGGTTGTACTACCTGCGGTGCCGTGATCGGCAAATTCTGCGGAGTCGGCGCTGGCCGCCTGCGCGCTGAGCCCCATCCCCAGCGTCGCCTCGATGCGGGCGAGAGCAAGATGCACAACGTGATGACCTTCCTCAAGTTGAAGAAGGGTTAAGCCCTCCAAGACATTCGCGTCCGCAGAAACTACTGCAATATCCCCTTCAGCGTCATCCACGAACGCGCTTCGATGGCGAGCCGTCCGGCCTTGACTGCGGGATCGTTCGCCGCGAGCGCCTGCGCGTCCGCCACACTTGCCACGCGGTAGACGACGACTCCGCGCCAATCGCCATCCTCCATGAATGGTCCGGCCATCACCAGCTTGCCCTGCTTATGCAGTTCGCCCATGTAGGCGAGGTGGCCCTTCTGGAATTCCTGGCGCTGCTCCATGGTGTGCACGGGCGGACTGGCTTTAGCGGCGGGGCCGCGCACCAGGATGCCAAAGATGAGCGGCTCCATCGCCATCTTCGCGGAGTCATCCCCCGGAGGCACGATAGGCGCGCTGAACCAGCCCTTGGGCCCTAACCACGGTTTCACTTCCAGCACCATCTGGCCGGATGTGACGAATGGATCTTCCGCGAAATATTTTTTGGCCGTCTCCGCGTCCGGCACATCGAGGATGGCGACGCCGCGCAGCTCGTTCATCGTCGCCGTCTGCGGGTTGGTATCGGTGAACGGCCCATAGATGAGATTCGCGCGTTCATTGTTCAGGCGGGCCAGGTTGGCGAGGTGGCCCTGCATCATCGTGCCCTGCGCTTGCGCGCCCTTCATCTTTGCCGCTTTGGCTTCCTCGGCCGACGGTGACTTTGCCGGAGCAGTAGCTTGCGTTTTTGCCGGCCCGGCCTTGAAGAAGACCACCTGGTAGGTCATCATCGGCAAAGGCGCTTCGCTTTTCTTAGTCTCAGCTTTCTTCGCCGCAGCTTTCTTAGCCGCAGCTTCGGGAGCGTCGGTTTTCTGCGGGTACGCAACAACGCTGGCCAGCAAGACTACCAGCAGCACGGACAAACGGTAATGATTGGTCACGATGGCTTCTCCGGAAAAAGTCTAAGGATTGTAACGCAAACAAAAAGGACGCAGCCGAAGCCGCGTCCTTCTCTTCTTCGCCGGGAGCAGGTTCGCTCACCAGCATCTGACCTTCATCACTCGCTTACCGGCGATAGCCTACGTTGCCATACGCCTGCTGATATCCCCTGACGAAATTCTCACGGAAGATCCGCTGGTAGTCCGCCTTGCTGCCCAGTGAATCGTCGTAGCCCTGGTCAGCGTCGCGATAGCCTTTGGCTCCGGTCGGGTTATAGGCGTTGCCCTGGCTGCGGTCCCTTTGGGCATAGTAGGCGCCGCTTTGCAGACCATTCTGCTGCGCCGCCTGCACCAGCCGGTTCGAGTTGTAATCGCCGTAGCCACCGTTATTGTCGGGAAAACCAGACCGCGGTGAGCGGCGGCTGCGGACATCGTCCTCATCACGATCATCATGCCTGCGGTCATCGTCACCATCGTGATCATCACGCCTGCGGGCATCGTCGCCATTGCGGCCCATGCCCCACCCGCCGATGACGTTGCGGCCGTAATAGGCCTCTTCATAGCCGCGGACGTAGCCGTCGCGATAGCCTTGCTTGTACTGGCCCTTCGCGCCCATGGACTTGTCATAGCCGCGGTCTGCCTTGCGCCATTCGTTATTGCGATAGTTGTATCCCGCCCGGCGCAGGCGATCCTCGCGTCCGTGGCGCACGCCATCCTGATAGCCGCGGTCGATGCCGTATTCACTGGCGGCACGTCCCCAGCCATCTCGCCGGCCTTTGCGGTCCTTATCCTTATCATCATGGGCCCAGCCCGCAGGAGCGAGAAGTAGCAGCCCGAACAGCAATATGGTCAGACTCTTCATTCTCTGATTCATCTTCATGATTCACCTCGTGGGCCTTGGCCCTGCACACCTTTTCCACCTGCGCGACGGCTCCCGCCTGGGCTGGAGCTGATTTCGCGTTCCATGGTGTAAACCCTGAATCTGCAGAATAGGTGCGTTGCCGGGTTGGATGCCGGATGCGGATGAGCCTGTTGCCCGCTCACTTTCGATTCGTGCCCAGGCCCACTTAACCGGGAACGGATGCAGTAGTTTCGCGGCGGAGTCTTCAGCTTCCGGCGTAAACTGAAGCGCATGGAGCCTGACCCTTCCAGCCAGCTCGGATTTTCTTTTCAGGGGCCCACGCGCCGGGTGTGGAGTGTCCGCGACCTGGTGAGCGCGGTGCGCACCTCCGTCGAACGCGAGTATGGCGACGTGTATGTGGAAGGCGAGATCTCCAATTACCGCCCGGCTGAATCCGGCCATTTGTATTTCACGCTGAAAGATGGCGATGCGCAGTTACGCATCGTGATGTTCCGTTCCCAGGCAAAGCTCTTGCGCTTCAAGCCCGCCAACGGGATGCAAGCCATTGCGCGCGGACGCGTGACCATCTATGAGGCGCGCGGTGAACTGCAACTCTCCGCTGAATATCTCGAGCCCAAGGGCGCGGGCGCGCTGCAAGTCGCCTTCGAACAGCTCAAGGCCAAGCTCGCCGCGGAAGGCCTCTTTGATGCGGCGCGGAAAAAGCCGATGCCGCCCATGCCTAAGCGCATCGGCGTCGTCACTGCGCCGCGCGGCGCTGCCTTGCAAGACATCCTTAACATCCTGCGCCGCCGCCATGAGGATGTGCACATCCTTATCTATCCCACGCAGGTCCAAGGCGAGGCCGCGCCCGCGGAGGTGAGCGCCGGCATCCGCTACTTCAACCAGGCGGCCAACGTGGATGTGATCCTGATCGCGCGCGGAGGCGGCTCCGCGGAAGACCTGGCCGCATTCAATGACGAAGGCCTAGCCCGCGTGATCGCTCAGTCGCGCATCCCGCTGGTCTCGGCCATCGGCCACGAGACCGATTTCACCATCGCGGATTTTGTGGCTGACCTGCGGGCGTCTACGCCCTCAGCGGCGGCGGAACTGGTGATCGACACCAAGCAGCGCATCGGGGAGCGGGTGCAGAGCGCGCATGAGCGTTTGGCCCGCGCCGCGCGTTATCGCATGATGATGGCGCGCCATCTGTGGACTAGCCTGGCACAGCACAGCGTCTTTGCGCGCATGACCGCGTTGCTCAACCGGCGGCAGCAACGCACGGACGAACTGGCTTACCGGCTGGTGCAGGCCCACGCGGCCCAGCTCCAGCGCTACCGCAGCCGCGTAGATGTGGCCTCCGCCCGCGTACGCGCGCATGATCTGCGGCGCGTACTTGCCGGAATGGTGCGCGAGGTGGAAGCCACCACGGGAAAGCTGGCCTCCATCACGCACCAACATCTTGCCCAGCGACGCGGCCGCGTGGACCAGGCCGCCGGTAAGCTCCACGCGCTCTCGCCGTTGAACATTCTGGAGCGCGGCTATGCGCTGGTCTTCGACGCGGCGGGTACGTTGGTGAAGGATGGCGCCCAGGTCAGCACCGGCGACGCTATCTCCGCCCGGCTGGCGCACGGCACCCTCACCGCCACCGTGACGCGAAAGTTCGACTAACCAATTCCAAAAGAAAATGCGCGGCCGCAGCCACGCATTCTTGTACGCCCGCCGCGATTACGGCAGGTGATCGTAGTAACAGGCGCCGCTGATGGGTTGCACCGGAGGCGTTAAATTCAATCGCGGCGTCTGCCCAAAGTTGAACAGGTCCGTGATCAGGGGCTGCGCCTTATCGCGCAACGTGAGATTTGCCAGTTCCCAGCGGGTCTCGATGAACTTCAAGATCGCGGTATGGTCGCAAACCGAGTGCGCGCAGTGACCCTTCCTCGCATACGGCGAGATGGCGAAGAACGGGACGCGCAACCCATAGCGGGTGAAGTCAGCTTCAGCCTGAACATCGGTCGATGGCAGATCAACCGGCTTGATGCCGTCCGGGCTCACCGCCATCGGCGGAGGCACGTGATCGTAAAGGCCACCGCCTTCGTCGTAACTGAGGAAGAATGCGGATTCCTTCCACTGCGGACCCTTCATTAACGCATTGATGAGCGTCGCTACATACGCGGAACCCGTCTGAATATTGTTTCCCGGATGCTCATCGAGCCGCGTCTTCACATAGCCGGCTTCGATGAAGGCGACAGCCGGGAGCGTGCCCGCCGCCGCGTCCGCGAGGTATTGCTTGGCATCCACGATGTTGGCGCGGTGATTATCAGAGAACGGCTGAAAATAATCGAGGTACGTGAAAGGAAGTTCGGTCACGTAAATCTTCCAACTGACGCCCTTTTCTTCCAGCAGATGGAAGATGGTCTTGTTGGGGAGCGTGTTGGTCGGCGGATAGACGTAACCACCCGAGGTCGCGGCCATGCTGAACAACCGGTTCGGCGGCGAGTTGGCGGGAACGCATGAGAACCAGCGGTCAGAGATGGCGAACTCTTCCGTCAACCAGTAGTAGTAGGGCAGGTCGGTGTGGTCGTAGTAGCCCATGGAACGGGCGCCGCTGGTGTCCAGAAAATTAAAGTCAATGGCGTACTTAGCGGCCGTATAGACGAAGCCATTCATGTTCGAGGTGGTCACCTGGCTCGACGGCTTGAACTGATAATCGCGGTCGATCTGCACGTGCGTCTCATTCCACGCCGGACTCACGTTCTCAATGCACTGCGTCTGGTAGTGGTAGGAGCCCACCGTAGTGGTGCCGTCGAAAGACGGATTCGTGGCCGCGGTGGATCCGCAATCCACGTCCTGGGGCAGTCCTTTGGAACGGCGATAATCATTCAACGTGCGAAAGTAGTGATCGAAGCTGCGGTTCTCCTGGAACATGAACGACACATGATTGATGTTCTTGATGCCTTGTGCGGAACCTCCACCCGCAGCGCCTGCCGAGGATCCCCCTGCGCTACCGCCCGGCCCCATCTCCAGGCCGCGACATCCGGTGAGCGCGGCTGCGCCCGCCAGCAGCGCCAACGCCTCACGCCGGGTGTATTCCTGGCGGCGGTTCTCGACACACTTCTCCTCGCTGTTCTTTGAGGCTTTTACATCTAAAGTCAGCTTTTCTTCGGGAAGTTCAGGATTACGGCTCAACGGGTGCCTCCAGGGGATATTCGACGTAGCACTGGATTCGATGAATGACGCTGGTGGGCAGTTGGCTTGGGTCACATTAAACCGGGAAGTTTGGCTCAACGCGGCTCAAATCCGGCCCAAATCAACTTCCCGCGTATAATTTTTCCGACTGCGCATTTACCGCTTGTTCATTCTTGACCACTAAAGCAAGGAGACCAGAATGGCTGGATTCGACGGCCGGGTAGCATTCGTGACCGGAGCATCGCAGGGGATCGGCCGCGCTTGTGCGCTGGTGTTGGCGCAGGCGGGCGCCGCTGTAGCTTGTGCCGCGCGCAATGAAGAAAAGTTGGCCCAGGTGGTCAGCGAGATCACCGCGGCCGGCGGCCGAGCGGCGGCCTTCAAGATGGACGTGGCCAATGAAGACGAAGTGAAGGCGGCGATGAAGGCGGCCATCGCCCAGTTCGGCAAAGTCGACATCCTGGTGAACAACGCCGGCGTGACCCGCGATCAACTCGCCATGCGCATGAAACGCGACGACTGGGACACGGTCATCCAGACCAACCTCAGCGGCCCTTTCTTCTGTATCCAGCAGGCCATGCCCTCGATGCTGAAGCAACGCTGGGGCCGCATCATCAATATCTCGAGCATCTTTGGCCAGATGGGACAAGCAGGACAAGCGAACTACGCGGCGTCGAAGGCGGGCGTGATCGGCCTGACGATGGCCATGGCCCGCGAGGTAGCCTCGCGCAGCATCACCGTGAATGCCATCGCGCCCGGGTGGATAGAGACCGCCATGACCTCTGACCTGAATCCCGAGATGCGTGAGACGGTGATGAAAATGATCCCGTTGGGACGCGCCGGCACCGATATAGAGATTGCCCAGGCCGTGAAGTTCCTGGCTTCCGACGATGCCGCCTACATAACCGGACAGGTACTAGCCGTGAACGGCGGCATGCTCATGGGGTAGCGCGCATCATGTTGACGATCGCAGAAGCCGTCACAGCGGAACAGATCGCCGAGGCCAAACAGCTTTTCGAAGAGTACGCCCATTCTCTCGGCTTCAGCTTATGCTTCCAGGGCTTTGATAAAGAACTGGCGGGATTGCCCGGCGACTACGCGCCGCCGCGCGGACGCCTGCTGCTGGCGCACGTCGACGGGGAGTTGGCCGGATGCGTCGCGCTGCATGGCATTAGCGCGACCGAAGACGGCGCGGGCGAGATCAAGCGCCTGTTCGTGCGTCCGGAGTTTCGCGGACAAAAAATAGGCAAGCGCCTGCTGGATTCCGTGCTGGATGCGGCGCGCACCGTCGGTTATCGACGCCTGTTGCTCGATACCGTGGCGGGGAAAATGGATACGGCCATCGCCATGTACCGCGAATATGGATTCCGCGAGGTGCCGAGCTATCGCCCGAATCCGGTGGAGGGCGTCATCTATATGGAGTTGGAATTAGCCACGGCGGCGGCCAGCTCATCGCCCCGAAGTTCGTCGTCGTGATCGCTTAAGGATGTAAACCCTAGTCTTGACCGGGGAGCCGAATGCTCGAATTCCACCATTCAGACCCCGGTTTTACCCCTTTACCGAAGTGCCAAATTTTGTCCTTGCCAGAAGGTGGCACACTGATTACTATCCTGACACTCCCCTAGTCAACGTCCTCAGCTTTTTGCTCGACCTCTATATGAATATTGGTGACACGATTCGCAATTATCGGCTGCAGAAGGGCATGTCGCAGGGCGACATCGAAAAACGCACGGGCTTGCTCCGCTGCTACCTTTCGCGCGTAGAGAACGGCCACACCATCCCGTCACTCGATACGCTGGCGAAGATCGCTACCGCGATGGACCTGGCCTTGGCGCAGTTTTTTGCCGACCACGCGGCTGACAACGGGGCGGGCACCAAGAGCACGCCGCAGTTGAGCGAAGATGAGATCCGCTTCCTCACCCAGATCCGCCGCTATTCCCCGAATCTGAACGATAGCGACCGCAAACTGGTCATCGCTATGGTGAAGAAGATGGCGGTCGGGAAATAGTCCAAGTTCCGAAACACGGAGCCCGCCTGCAAAGGCGGGCTTTTGATTTGCGCAAAAAAACCGGTCGCCTCCAGTACGAGGGCGGCCGGTTTTCGTGAGCGTACAGCCTAGCGGTTCAGTGACATGCGGAAGATGTCGATGATGGTCTGCGCCGGGTCGAGCACCATCACGCGATCACCCAGGATCACGCGGCCCCATCCGCCGGGCAGGCGTGGCAACTGCACCTGGCAATCGGACGCGAGCGGTTGCACGCGCTTCTGCAGACCTGGAGGTAGCTTGCCGTTTTTCCGCAGCTGGCGCTCGAGGCCCGGAGGCAGGCGATCTTTTTTGGCCAGCCCGGGAGGCAAGCCGGAGCGTCCGCCGGTATGGCAGCGGGTGATCTCGTCGCGGTCGCGGGCGCTGAAGATGCGATAGTCGCCGTCACTGCGTCCCACCGCCGCGTTGCCGGGGGTGGAGTTGTAACCGTCGTCATAGGTACGGCCCGCGGCATCGGTGCCGCTGCGGTACGAACCATCGCGACGGGGGCGCGCACTCCGCGAGGTGGCACTCACGGACGTAGGCGCGGCGGTGGTAAACGCCAGCACCGCTTCGCTCTCGACGGTAGCTTCCTTTTTGCCGGTGGCGGCGGCTACGCCCGTACCCGCGGCGGCACCCACTCCGGCGCCAATGGCCGCACCTTTACCGCCACCGGCGATCGCGCCGATGATGGCTCCGGCGGCCGCACCGCCGCCGATCTTGGTCACATTGCTCTTCGTATGCGAGCCGCCCTTGATCATCCACGACTGCGTATCCAGCGCTGCATGATTTGCGCCCGAGCGCACCGACGTCAGCTTCAGTTCCAGTTCGCCCGGCCGGGTAAGACGGCCGGAGTCCACCGCGCGGACCACTTGACCTTCCACATCCGAATTGCGCGGAAACACCGTTTGCCCGTTGGCCACGAGTGCTTCGGTGAGCACGCCAGTGAAGCGGTCGCCCGCTTTGGCCTGGCTGCTGGAAAGCGATTCATTGATGCGCACCGCAACTTTGGTGCCGGAAGGGATGGTCTGCGCCCAAGCAGCCGTAGTCAGCAGCAGAGCGGTGAGCAGAAGGCTGGGGAGCGTGATCTTTTTTATATTCATGGCGAATCTCTCTTTTCAGTATCTCAATATCGAATATAAGGGGCCCCGAAAATCTTGTGCAAAGTACGCAGGGTCATGTACCGGGGCCGCGCTAGGCGGCGAGACCAGCTTCGTTAAGCGCCAGCACGGCCAGTTCCAGGCGGTCGCGCGCACCGGTCTTACTGAAGATGCTCTGCAGATGACGCTTCACCGTGTTCTCACTGATATGCAAGTTTTCCGCGATGTCGCGGTTCTTCTGCCCCCGGGCCACGCCAAAGGCGATCTGCCGTTCCCGATCAGAGAGACGGGAGAGTGATCCGGTCTGCGCGCTCTGGCGGCTGTCCTGGGCCATGCGGTTGAGCACGCGCTGGGCCAGTTCATCGGAAAAAGCCAGCTCGCCCGCGGCGACGGCACGCACCGCAGCAAATAATTTCTTCGGCCCGTGGGCCTTGAGCACCAAGCCGCGTCCGCCCATGCGGACCACGTTGGTGTAATCGCTCTCACTCTCCGAACCGGTGAGGACGACGGTGGCTACGCGGTTCCCCGCCTTGTCCAGCGTCTTTAGCACCTCAAAACCGTCACTGCCGGGCATGAAGAGATCCAGGACGAGCACATCCGGATGGAATTTTTGCACCAATTCCAGGGCTTCATTGCCGTCCGCAGCCATGCCGTCCACCTGAAAATCAGACTGGGTTGAAAGTAATGCGGCTAGCGATTCACGCAGCACGGCGTGGTCATCGGCGATGACGATGCGAATCTTATTCGGGGCCTTTTCTGTTTTGGGAACCATATCCCTAGCTAGGATGCAGGAATGGGCCCATAAACTGCATGCCCAAGCAACCTTTTCGAAAAACTACCCCCGAATGGCCCCGCAGTCAGGCCCCCGGCTACCCTAGGGCCCTGTCCTTGGGTGCGTAGAGGGGTGCTCGGAGGGGTTCACCAAGTGTGATATATTCGCGCCCATCCCCAGTAAAAGCAGGAGTTTCCAGACGTGGGTGTCGACGAAGAACTCAGCCAACTCGAAGAAGCGATGCGGCGCTTGAAGATCGAGTATGACGTGTACTTCGGCGGGGGCGCCAAAAAGCCCCCCGCGGACACGCAGTGGCGCGTCGATTCCCTGCTGAAGAAGTACAGCGACGGGCACAAACTGAACTTCTCGCAGCGCTTCAAGTACAACACCCTGCAGCAGCGGTATGCCCTGTTCAACGGCCTGTGGCAGCAGAAGCTGAAGATCAAGGAAGAGGGCTATCGGCGTCCGCAGGATGCGGTGCTGGGCATCGCCGGCATGCGCATCAGCGAGGAACAAGATGCCGCCGCCTCTTTCAGTCGGAAAGGGAAGCAGGCGGAAGAGGAGACAGGCCCCTTCAAGACCCACTGCTCAGACGTCAATGCCGACCATGAGAACGTGCAGCTTCTTTTTAAAGCCATGATGGCGGCCAAGACCAAGGCGGGCGAGAACGCCAACGCGAGCTTCGATTCGTTTAAGACCTTCGTGCAGAAGAAGACCGAGCAGATCCGCAAGGACTATGGCTGCCACGCCGTGGAATATTCCGTGGAGATGGAGAACGGCCAGGTGCGGCTGAAGGCCAAGGCCAAGATCTAGAAACCAGTAACTCTCATTCCGCAGATCCCCTGAAGAGCGCTGGCCGCCTGCTATTCTTATCCGTTCCCATCGCTTCCGTTGTTTGAGGAGAATCCGTGTCCGTTCCCCACCCCAAGAAGATCTCCCGCGCCCTGCTCAGCGTCACGGACAAGACCGGATTAGTCGAATTCGCCCGCCAACTCAGCGCGCATAAAGTGGAGTTGGTCTCGACCGGAGGCACCGCCAAACTCTTGCGCGAGTCCGGCATCGCGGTGATGGATATATCCGAACTCACCGGCTTTCCCGAGATGCTGGATGGACGGGTGAAGACGCTGCATCCCAAAGTGCATGGTGGCATCCTCCACATTCGCGATAACCCGACGCACGCCGCAGCCGTCGCCCAGCATGGTATCCAGCCCATCGACATGGTCGTGGTGAACCTCTACGCGTTCGAGAAGACGGCGGCCAAGCCCGGCGTGAAGCTGGAGGAATTGATCGAGAACATCGATATTGGGGGGCCTTCCATGATCCGCTCCGCCGCCAAGAACTTTCACGATGTGGCCATCGTGACCTCGCCGGAAGATTTCGGCGCCATCGCCGCGGAACTCGACGCCAACCAGGGTGCGCTTGGCCTCG
>JBKKBM010000190.1:0-4776 GCA_046714215.1 Terriglobales bacterium
GGCTGGTTCCTGGCAGGTATGGGGATCGGCGCTGTGCTTGGCATCTTGTACGCCCCTAAATCTGGCCGCGAGACCCGCGATGCCCTCATGAGCGGCGCCGAAGAAGGCCGCGAATACCTGGTCACCCGCGGCCGCGAAGCCCGCGAGCAGATCAACACTATGGTCGACCGCGGCAAGGAACAAGTCAGCCGTCAGAAAGACCAGATCAACTCCGCTATCGAAGCCGGACGCCAGGCGTACCGCGAAGCGACCTCGGAAAAAAAGACCTAGTCATCCGCCATGACTGAAAACGTCCTCAGCATCTTCATGATCATCACCTGCCTGGCCATCATCATCCAGGCAGGCATCCTCGCGGCCCTCTTCTTCACCGTGAAGAAGACCACGGCCCGCGTGGAGGAGATGGCCACCCGCGCCATCCCGCTCATGGATTCTGCCCGCACGATGCTGGAAGACTCTGCGCCCAAGCTCAAGGAGATCACCTCCAACCTGGTCGACGTCACCGGCACGCTCAAGCACCAGGCTGACCGCATGGACGCCACCGTAGGTGAGTTGCTTGACCGCACGCGCCTGCAAGTCATCCGCGTGGACCAACTCGTCGGACGCACGCTCGACCGCGTGGAAGAGACCACCGAATTGGTCCAGTCCACCGTGGTCACGCCCATCAAACAGATCTCCGGCATCGTCCAAGGCCTGTCAGCCGGCGTCGGCGCCTTCCTCGGCCGCCGCCGCAGCCGCGACGGCCAGTTGGTCGTCGAAGACGAAGAATTGTTTATTTGAGACTGAGGTTGAAGGGTTAAGGAAAAAAGGCAGCCGTTAGCGGCTGCCTTTTTGCTTTTTGGACTTTTTGACCAAGACTTTTTTCGGCGCCTTCGCGTGCCCATTCTTCCGCGCACCCGCCTGCGCCGCTGCCAGCCGCGCCGTGAGCACCCGGAAGGGCGAGCACGAAACGTAATCCATGCCCAGCCCGTAACAGAACTCGACCGACGACGGCTCCCCGCCATGCTCGCCGCAGATGCCAATCTTCAGCCCTGGACGCGCCTTCCGCCCCAACTCGCACGCAATGTTCATCAGTTTGCCCACCCCGCCCCGGTCCAGCACCGCGAACGGATCATGCTTCAGGATGCCCTGGTCCAGATACGACGGCAAAAATTTATTGATGTCGTCGCGCGAGAAGCCGAACGTCGTCTGCGTCAGGTCATTGGTTCCGAAGGAGAAGAACTCCGCCTCTTCCGCGATCTCGTCCGCCGTAACCGCCGCGCGTGGCAGCTCCAGCATGGTGCCGATCATGTACTTCACCCGCACCTTCTTCTCGCGAAAGACCTCTTCCGCCACGCTGCGGATGATGGCCGCTTGGTTCGCCATTTCTTTGGCCGTGCTCACCAGCGGCACCATCACCTCCGGCAGCACTTTCACGCCCTCTTGCGCCGCGGTCACCGCCGCTTCAAAAATGGCGCGCGCCTGCATCTGCGATATCTCCGGATCGGTGATGCCCAGCCGGCACCCGCGATGTCCGAGCATGGGATTGATCTCATGCAGGTCATCCACCCGCGCCAGCAGGTGATACATATCCTGCAACGCCGCTGACTTCGGATCTTTGATCTCGCCCACGGCCACATCCGCCATCAGGTTCTCGCGCCGCGGCAAGAATTCATGCAGCGGCGGATCCAGTAGCCGGATCGTCACCGGGAAACCGTCCATGGCGCGGAAGATGCCAAGAAAATCTGAGCGCTGCATCGGCAGCAGCTTGGCCAGCGCTGTCTTGCGCGCCCCCGGCTCGCTCGCCATGATCATGGTGCGCATGTGCTCGATGCGGTCTTCCGCAAAGAACATATGCTCGGTGCGGCACAGCCCGATGCCCTCCGCCCCGAACGCCCGCGCCTGCATCGCGTCGCGCGGAATGTCGGCGTTCGCCCGCACCTTCATGTCGCGATACGGCTCCGCCCACTTCATGAACTTCGTTAATTCCGGTACATCCGGACGCGCCGCCACCGTCGCCAGCTTCCCATTCAGCACTCGCCCCGTATTCCCGTCCAGCGACAACCAGTCGCCCGCGTGGAATACGTGCCCTTTCACCCGCATCTCGCGCAGATTCTCATCGATGCTGATCTCGCCCGCTCCCGCCACGCAGCATTTACCCATGCCGCGCGTCACCACCGCCGCGTGACTGGTCATGCCCCCGCGCGACGTCAGGATCCCAACCGCCACTTCCATCCCGTGAATGTCTTCCGGCGTCGTCTCGCCTCGCACCAGGATGACCGGATTCTTACGCTGCGGCCCCGCCTTTTCCACCGCTTCATCGGCCGTGAACACGATCTGCCCCACCGCCGCCCCTGGCGACGCCGGCAATCCCTTGGCCAGCACTTCCACTTTGCTGTTCTTCTCATCCAGTTGCGGCAGCAGAAAGTCGTAAAGCTGATTTGGCTCCACTCGAAAAATTGCGGTCTTCTCATCGATCAATTTTTCTTTCACCATATCCAGCGCCATTCGCACCGCCGCCAGCCCCGTGCGCTTGCCGCTGCGCGTTTGCAGCATGTATAGCTTGCCTTCCTGGATGGTGAACTCGAAGTCCTGCATGTCGCGATAATGTTTTTCCAGACGCGTGGTGATGGCGCGTAGCTGTGCATCCACCTGCGGCAGCACCAGCTTCAACTCCGATATCGCCACCGGTGTACGGATGCCAGCCACCACGTCCTCGCCTTGTGCGTTCATCAGGAATTCGCCGTAAAACTCCTTCGCCCCCGTGGACGGATTACGCGTGAATCCCACTCCCGTACCGCTGTTCTCGCTCAAATTGCCAAACACCATCGCCTGCACCGTCGCCGCCGTTCCCAGGTCGTCGGCAATGTGATTGATGCGCCGATAGTGCCGTGCCCGGTCCGTATTCCAGGACCGAAAGACCGCGTCGCGCGCCATCACCAGTTGCTCCCTGGGATCCTGCGGAAACGCGCGCGCGGTGTGCCCTTTCACCACTTGCTTGTATTCGTTCGCGATCACCTTCAGCGCCGTCGCGTCCAGGTCGGTGTCTTGTTTCGCTCCGCGCTCCGCCTTTTCCCGCTCGAAGACGCGGTCAAACGTATGCTTCGGGATGTTCATCACCACTTCCCCGAACATCTGTATCAACCGCCGATAGGAGTCGTAGGCAAAGCGCGGATTGCTGGTCTTCTTCGCCAGCGCCTCTACTGATTTGTCGTTGAGCCCAAGGTTGAGGATGGTATCCATCATCCCCGGCATCGACGCCAACGCGCCCGAGCGCACACTCACCAGCAGCGGATTCGTGCCGCCACCCAACTCCTGCCGCTGCATCTTTTCGAGACGCGCCAGTGCGATGAATGTTTGCCGATCCACTTCCTCCGAGGTCTTGCCCAACTTCAAGTATTCGCGGCATGCCTCCGTTTGGATGGTGAATCCCGGAGGCACCGGCAGCCCAGCCAGCGTCATCTCCGCTAGCCCCGCGCCTTTGCCGCCCAGCTCGGCCTTCATCTCGCCGCTGCCCTCGGCCTTGCCTTCGCCAAAGAAATACACATACCGGATATAGACAGCCCGCTGCTTTGCGCTGGTAGTCGCCATGCGAGGGATTCTAAATTGCTCGTCCATTTCGTGCGGCAAATAATCGCGCCGCCAATAAAACAGGCAGCCCTTTTAAGAGCTGCCCTGTTCAAAGCGGAACACCTAAAACGAAAAGCTACGCGATCCAGCCTCCGCCTACCACATCGTCCTCCTGATAAAAGACCGCGGCCTGGCCGGGCGTGACCGCGCGTTGCGGAGCATCGAAAATCGCCACCACTTCGTCTCCATCGGAGGTGATCGTCGCCCACGCTGGCTCATGCCGATGCCGGATCTTTATCTGAACGCGCAACGGCTCACTCAATTCCGCGATCGCGATCCAGTTCAATCGCTTCACCCGCATCGTCTTTGACAACAACTCTTCGCCGCCGCCGACGACCACTTGCCGCTGGTCGCCCTTGATCTCCAGCACGTACAGCGGATTCCCCGTCGCCATGCCCAGCCCCTTGCGCTGGCCCACGGTGAAATTATGGATGCCCGCGTGGGTTCCCACCACTTCGCCGCTGGTCGTCACCATCTCGCCCGACGTATCCGGCAGCGTCTCGCCTTGCTCCGCGAGATACGCGTCGATGAACTGCTTGTAATCGCCGCCCGGAACAAAACAGATCTCCTGCGAATCCGGCTTGTCCGCCAGCACGCTCAGCCCATGCTCCCGCGCACTCTCCCGGACTTCCTGTTTGCGCATGTGGCCCAGCGGAAAACGCGTCCGACTCAACTGCTCTTGCGTCAATCCAAACAAAAAATACGTCTGGTCCTTGGCCTTGTCCGCCGGACGCATCAGTATCCACCGCCCCCGCCGCTCGCAATATTCGTTGCGCGCGTAGTGTCCGGTCGCGATCATCTCCGCGCCCACCTGCCGCGCCACCGTCAGTAACTGATCGAACTTCAGGTGGTTATTGCACAAGCTGCACGGGATCGGCGTGCGCCCGGACAAATACTCCTCCACGAACGGACGCACCACATCCTGCTCAAACCGCTCTTCGTGATTCACCACGTAATACGGGATGCCCAGCGTCTCCGCCACGCGTCGCGCGTCGTAAACGTCATCTACGGAGCAGCAACGTCCCTGCCCGGTCGGGGTCACACCGTCGACCGCCAGCCGGCGCTGATTCCACAACTGCATCGTGAGCCCGATGATGGGATGCCCCTCATCGCGCAGCAAGGCCGCGACGGTCGACGAATCGACACCGCCCGACATCGCTACCGCAATGG
>JBKKBM010000191.1:0-3686 GCA_046714215.1 Terriglobales bacterium
CCCTTGATAAATATGTAAGGCAGCACCAGTACTAGTGCGCCCATGGGCACCAGCCAATAGTTCATGCCGATCAAGGTGTTAAGCAAATAGTTGTCGCGGCTGTTGTGCGGAATCGGCAGCTGGCGGATGGGGTTCTGGAGCAGGGACATCCAGTAGGGCAACAGGACCACGCCCACGCCGACGATGGCGGCGCCGGCAAAGACGATGGCACGGCCAAGGACTCCACCAGAAGACGCGTCCGACTGCTTGCGGTCGATCAAAGTGAGGGCGAGCACGGGCAAGGCGAACAGGATCATGCCGAACAGGACTGTGACGTGGTGGGCAGCGGCGGCGGTCAAGACCAGGAGCACACCTTTAATGAGCGATCCGAGGGAGCCGGTCCGGTTCCATGAATAAAAGAACGGGAGGGCGTTCAGGGTAAGGGCCGCGGCCATGGTGGTGGGGAGCTGTCCCGCCTGGTATACGAGCATGGCGAGGGACCCGAGAAAGACGCTGCCTAAGGCGGCATAACTGGCGGCGCGCTCGTCGACCCACAACTTGGCATAACGGTAGACGCCGACGGGCAGCAGGAGCAGCACGACCATCTGCACCGCCATGTAGGCGAGCTGGAGGGACATGATCTTGGAGAAGAGTGCGATCCACTGGTGGGCCAGCGGGGGATAGGTCGCTTGGGAGAAGCCGGCAAACCACTTCTCATTCCACGGATCAAACCAGCTCTGCGCGTAGTGCTGGGCAAAGAACATATGGGTATTGGCGTCGTAGGACTGAGCCGGGAGCTGCATCAGCAGCAAAGGGCCATGGACGGCGGCCGCAACCAGCAAAATACCCAGCAAAGGGATGGACCGGGTTATGCCACGGTCGGATGACGCAGGGGACGTATAAGACTGCACAGGGGATTCCTCCGCTTTTTCACTAGACGCCCGGTAGGATTCCGAAACCGCAGCGGGGGTTTGCCGATTTGTGCGGAACAGGTGAGATTTGAGCGTAATCATGGGCCTTAGTTCCAGTTCGCCCCGCGAGCAATCCCACAGCGGCTAAGCGGCATCACACTCCCCTGTCCGGCAATGAAAGAGCCGGACGACCAGACCCGGCAAAAATTGAAGAAATAATGCGGCATGGGTAGACGCTGAACACTCGTGCCGCACTGAAAAGTGGTCCCGTGAAAAGATCTTCAGTCCTGGAAAAGAAATCTCCCCTGATTCTTTCCTTCGCCTGTGTGATGGCTTTGAGCCTGGGGTCTGCGGCGCAGACCTTTGAGGTAGGAGGCCAGCCGCAGGAGAAGAACCCGCCTGCCCCGAAACCGGGGCAAAGCCAACCTGCGAATGCCAGTAAAGAGATCGGCTGGGGTAGCAGCATCGAGGTGGGCCGGGTAGCCCGGGCCGCGGAAGATGCGCTCAAGCGCGGCAATTACGCCGCCGCCGCTACCTATGCCAAGCGCGCCGTGGATGCGGCACCGCAAGACGCGAAGCTGTGGTTCATGTACGGCTACACGGCCCGGATGGCGGGACGGTATCGTGAGTCGGTAACGGGCTATCGGACCGGTTTGCAGCGTCTACCGGGCAATGCGGACGGAATGTCAGGCCTGGCCCAGACCTACGAACGCATGGGCAACGTGGAAGAAGCGAAGAAGCTGCTGCTGCAGGTGCTGCAAGCGAATCCGAACCGGGTGGGCGACCTGATGGTGGCCGGCGAACTGTTTCTGCGCAGCGGGGACACGCAGCAAGGGTTGAATTATCTGCAACGCGCCGAATCGATCAAGCCTTCCGCTCATGTGGAAGTAATGATGGCGATGGCGTATCTGAAGATGAAACAGCCGGAGCGGGCCAAGCAACTGCTGGAGCAGGCGAAAGCACGCGACCCGAAGAACACAGACATTTTCCGCGCGGTAGCGACCTACTACCGCGAGAATCGCCAATATAAAGAAGCAATCGCGACGTTGAAGAGCGCGCCGCGGATGAAGCCGGAAGTGCTGGCGGACCTGGCCTACACATACGAGATGGCGGGCGAGTTGAAGAATGCGGCGACGACGTATGCCAAGGTTGCCGACCAGGATCCCAAACAGATCGGATATCAGCTAAGCGCGGCAGCGGCGTACCAGCGCCTGAATGACATGGACGGCACGAAGAAGTACATGGCGCGAGCGGAGAAGATCTCGCCGGATCATTATCGTCTGCATGCGATGAAGGCGGCGGTGGCGCGGGTAGAGAACCGTCCGAAGGACGCGATCCGCGAATACCAACTGACGCTCGCGCGGACGCCCGAGAGCGCGCCGGAAGGGCCGCTCTTCCCTATCCAGATCCGGATGGGCCTGGCGGAGCTGTTCCGCGGGCAGGGCGACGATGCTTCGGCCAGCCAGCAATTGACATTGGCCGAGGCGGAGATGGCGAAACTCGACATCACCGGACCGCAGAAAGCGGAGTTCCTGCGAGTTCGCGCGGCGATCCGCACGGGCGCGAAGGATTTTGCAGGCGCGGAGACGGACTTGAAGGAAGCACTGCAACTCGATCCGCGCAACCAGAATATCCACTTGGCCCTGGCCAACCTGATGTGGCAGACCAAGCGGGGCGCGGAAGCTGAGAAGATCTATAAAACGGTCTTGGCGGGTGAACCCGGCAATCGCTACGCGTTGGAAGGGTTGGGATACATCGCGCTGGAGTCGAAACAAATCGAGCTGGCGCAGAAGTATTTTGAAGAGATGGCGCGGCGTTATCCGGACGACTATGTACCGCACCTGGCGCTGGGTGACATGTTCACGTCGCTATACAAATTTGATAAGGCGCTCGGTTACTACGAAGCGGCCTACAAGCTGGCGCCGACGAATGCGGCGGTGGTGGCGAGCGGCACGAACGCGGCCATCGAAGACCATAAATTCGACCTGGCGCGCACCTGGGCGAGTCGCGCGAAGGGCGCAATGCTGGATGACCCCCGGATCATGCGTGAACGCATGCGGGTGATGTTCCACTCGGGCGAGTTCCGACAGTCGGCGCAACTCGGTTACAAAGTGCTGGAGCGGCTGCCGAAGGACCGCAACGCTTCCGTTTATCTGGCTTACGACCTTTATAACCTGGGTCGTTATGACGACGTGTTGACGCTGACGTCGAAATACGAGTTGGTGCTGCCGCGCGAAGGAAACTTCCCGTTGCTGAGCGGACACGTGCACAAGCAGGGCCAGTTGCTGACACTGGCGCTGGACGATTACACGCGGGCCATCGAGAAGGAACCGATGATGGCGGAAGCCTACGTGAACCGTGGGTATGTATTGAATGACCTGCAAAATTCCGAGCGCGCAGTAGAAGACTTTGAGCGAGCGCTGAAGCTGAGCCCGAACAATGGCGTGGCCCATCTGGGAATTGCTTTTTCCAGCTTGCAACTGAAGCGGGCGGGGCGCGCGTTGACCCATGTACAGCTGGCGGAGACGCTGCTGGGCGAATCGGGCGCGACCAACCTGGTGCGGGCGACGGCGTATCGGCAACAGCGGGTGATGGACAAGGCGGAACAACATTACCTGAAGGCGCTGAAGTATTCGCCGGACGACCTGGGCTTGTACATGGCGCTGGCCGACACGCAGTACCACGCGCGCAAGTACGAAGCGGCGATCGCGACGTTGAGCAACGGACTACGGCTGTCGCCGGATGATCCGTTCATCTACGCGCACCTGGCGAATGCGAATGCGCGGCTGCACCGCA
>JBKKBM010000192.1:0-9289 GCA_046714215.1 Terriglobales bacterium
GATCTTTGACGCCATGAATATGTTCCTGGGCAGCGTCGGCCTGGTCACGCTGGGGCTAGGTGCCATCGGCATCGTCAATATCATGCTAGTAGCCGTCTCGGAGCGCACCCGCGAGATCGGCTTGCGCAAGGCCCTGGGCGCCACCAACCGCAGCATCATGATGCAGTTCTTTCTCGAAGGCGTGTTTCTCACCACGCTGAGCGGCGTGATCGGCATTGCTGCGGCTGGGGGACTGATGGCCGCGCTCAACACGTTGCCGGCACCCCCGGGCTTCGATACCCCGCAACTCGTACCCTGGTCAGCTGCCCTCAGTATGGGAGCGCTCTCGCTGGCGGGCATCGTCGCCGGCATCTATCCCGCCAAGAAAGCCGCCATGTTGCAACCGGTGGAAGCACTGCGAAAGGAGTAGGCCGCCATGATGAATGATCTCTTCACCCAGGCGTACAGCGCCATGAAGCACAACCAGCGGCGGACCGCGCTCACCATGCTGGGCATGGCGTGGGGCATCGCTACCGTCGTGTTGCTGCTGGCCTATGGCGCCGGCTTTGGCCGCGCCATCAACAACATCTTTGCCAACTTTGGTACCAAGATCATCGGCGTCTTTCCCGGACGCACCTCCACCCAGGCCGGCGGCACCAAGGCGGGCATCCCCATCCGCTTGAAAGAGGATGACGTAGAGCGGGTGCGCAACGGCGTGCCTCTGATCCGTCGCATCACTCCCGAAGTGCGGATTGACGCCAACGTGCAGCACGAGTCGCGCGCTTTCACCATGGTGGTGAATGGCGATTACGCCGCGATCGAACGCATCCAGGCCCTGAAGCTCGAAGAGGGCCGTTTCTTTAACGACGGTGACAGCAACAGCCGCGCGCGCGTGGTGGTGCTGGCTGCAGAGGCCAAGACCAAACTCTTCAGCGGCCGCTATGCCCTGGGCGAGACCGTGCGCGTCAATGGCACGTCCTTCACCGTGATCGGAGTGCTGCAACCGCGGATGCAGGAAGGCGATGATGACATCAACCGCCAGCTCTACATCCCCTTCAGCACCATGGGCGACCTGCGCAACACTGAATACATCAATGCGCTGTGGATGGACTACGAAGGCACCGACCATTTGAAGATCGAACAGGCGGTGCGCGCAACCCTCGCTGCCACCCATCAATTCAGCCCGTCCGATAAGCGCGCCGTCTACGTCTTTAACGCCATGAAAGAAGTGAAGCAGTTCGAGATCATCACCAACGGATTACAAGCCTTGCTGGCATTCATCGGCACACTCACGCTGGGCATCGGCGGCGTGGGCCTGATGAACATCATGCTGGTGGCTGTCTCCCAGCGCACCCGTGAGATTGGAGTGGAAAAGGCTTTAGGCGCGCGTCGACGCCACATCCTGCTGCAATTTCTGGCGGAAGCGCTGACCATCACCTTTACCGGCGGAGCGCTCGGCATCGCCATTGCCTATGTGATCTCCTTCGGCGCGGGACGGCTCACGCTTTACAGTGCTCTGGCAAAAAATGCTGAGGCGGGTGACATCCAACTGCTGATCTCGCCGATGAGTCTGGTGGTCTCGACCACCATCCTGATCATCGTTGGCCTCATCAGCGGGATGCTGCCGGCCATCCGCGCCGCCAATCTGGATCCGATCGAAGCGCTGCGTTACGAATAAGCGCGTTGAGCATAAGAAAAGCCGCTCCGCAAGGGTGGCTTTCTTGTTGGTGATTGGAACGGGTACAGCACGGCCTTGGCCGTGCGTTTGCTCTTTTTAATTCGATGGCTTTAGCCGCTGGGTTCAGACTAATTGCTTGAAGCCGGCCGCTCCCGCTCATACGGGGTGCTGAGATACTTGCGGGCCTCGTCCAGGGCGCCCTGGGTGTTGTCGTTCGTCTGTAATGCCTTGCGGTATTCGTTGGTCGCGCGCTCCCGCTGTCCGGTCACGTCGAATATCTTGCCCAGTTGCACGTAGCTCCAGACTTCCGTCCAGCGTGGTTCACCGTCGCCATCCTGGGCCGAGCGATAAGAATTTGCCGCCGCCTGATAATTGCGTTGCAGGAAGAAGATCTCCGCCACCCGGTAGTGCGCCAGGGAGCTGTTCGGATTCGCATCCAGCGCCTTCTTGTATTCCGTGAGCGCCTGCGAGAGGTCGCCCTGCGCCGCTAATTGCTGGCCGCGCAAAATGGCCACGCGCACCCGCAATTCCGGAGAATTCTTCAGAACCCAGTTGTTGGGGTCAAGTGAGATGCGGCGCGGTTTGCCAAAGGTCTCGATGGAGAAGGGCGATTTTGTGCCCACCACCTCGATGCGCTTCATCTCGCTTTGGCCGTCAGTATCCACGCGCACTTCCAGCGGCATGCGGAAGAGGTCGAGGTCCTGCGTGACTTCGCCCACCACGCGAAAGCCCTTGGACACGCGATAGACCGAATACTTGTTCTTGAACTCCGGCGCGCCCGTGCCATCGAGCCACTGCGCAAAGAACGACGTGAGCCGCTCGCCGTGGTTGGCTTCAGCGATCTTGCGGAAGTCGTCCGCTGTGGCTGACCTCCCCGCGAACTGTTTGGCGAAGGCCTGCATCGTCTTCTCGAAGACGGCGTCGCCCACTACCCAGCGCAGCATGTGCAGGATCATCCCGCCTTTATCGGTCGAGAGCGATTGGAACTCCGGGGAGAAGACATCGAGCTTGCCCGCGCTGGAGAGCGGGATGTCATCATAGGCGAGCGCGCCCACCGCCATGTCCTTGGTGGCTTCTTCAAAACCGGCGGCGCCGGCCGCTTGTTCCACGTAGCGGATCTCCGCATAGCGGGCAAATCCATCCGTCAGCCAGAAATCATCGCGCGAGGCGGGGCTTACCGACGCGCCCCACCACTGATGGGCGAGAGCGTTGGCCAGCAATCGGTAATTGGTCTTTTCGTCGATGGCCCGCGAGGCGATGCCCGCGATCTCCGGCGCCCAGGCCGAGGGCAGCGTGTCGTCCGGCAGTTCCACGATGTTGATGGTGGTGTTCGGAGGCAGCGGCCCATACTGCGCGGAGAAGAAGTCGAGTTCCTTGTGCGCGGTCTCCGCATAGACCGGCGCCAGATCTTTTTTCAGCGGCTTGAAGTACGTCTTCACCTTCAGCCCGCCGCTGAGGAATTCGCGCTCCACAAAGCTGCCCGCGATGATGGTCCCGGGAAAACTGGGACGCGTCCTCGCGAAGGAATAGGTGGTGCGTCCGGCTGCACCTTTGGCCGGGGCTTTGCCTTTGGCGCCGCTACCTACCACCGTCATGAAGGAGGGTACGGTCACGTCGATGGTGGCGGTAAAGCGATTCAATCCGTAGCCCACCACCGGGAACCAGCGTCCGGCGTAGAAGAGGGTGGACGTGTCGTTTCCTATGAAGGCCAGTTTCAGGCCTTCGACCGGACCATCGTCCGCGCTGCTGAGCACGCCTTCGTATTCGAAATCCAGCGTGGTCGATTCGCCCTTTTCCAGACCCGCCGGCAAGGGAATGCGCAGGCTGGAATCCTGGGTCACCCGTTCGGAAGAAAGCACCTGCCCTTTGTCATTAGTGACCTTGGTGGGGCGCAGAGCATTGTGCAGTTCGAAGACGGCCACGCTGATGGGCTCAAGCGCCGTGATTTTGACCTTGGTCTTGGCTACCAGTTTGCCGCTGCGCGGCATGATCTCCGCGTCGATCACATAGTCGTCCACGCGCAACTTGGCCGGCACTTGGGCCGAGCTCATCGAAACCAGGGTGCAAAGCAGAAGGCTCAGGACGAGGTAAGGTCTGAGCGCCTGGGCACGTCGCCGGGGTCGTGCAGATCGCATATTCAAGAACACTCCAGAAGTGCCGTTGTACTTAATATGATGAAGAATTGTATCGGAAAGATGGATTTGCATCTTTTTCAAGGGCTTAGAGACTATGACTTACAGACACGCTTTCATGGCATTTGTTACGGTCGGGGCGCTGCGGAAAGAGCAGTGAGTAGCGCTTTGGCCGTGCGGTCAGCGGCCGTTTCCGTCTGCGATGTGGGATGCAGTTTCGCCCGTACCTCGGCCAGTTCCATGACCATCTGACTGCGCGTGGGACCGTCCGTAAGCAGCTTTTGCATCTCGCTGGCCAGCTTTTCCGCAGTGAAATCGTTCTGGATCAGCTCCGGGACCACGCGCTTACCCGCGATGAGGTTGACCATCGCGTAGTGGTCGAGCTTGACCAGCCCGCGCCCCAGCATCCAGGTAAGTCCCGACACGCGATAGACCACCACGAACGGATTGCCTGCGAGAGCCGCCTCCACCGTGGCGGTGCCGCTGGCTACGATCGACGCCCGCGCCCCGGCCAAGGCCGCCCGCGCGTTGTCGGTGAGTTCGATGGCCACGGGGTTCGCGCCCTGCGCCGCCTTGACCCGTTCCTCTACCCAGCTTCGCTCCAGCGTGGATGCCACTGGTAACGCGTATTGGTACGTTAGCCCCAGTAACTCGGCTGCTCGTACCATCTCCGGCAGGTTCCGCTCCACCTCTTGTCGGCGGCTTCCCGGCAGGAGCGCGATGGTGGGTGCCTCCGGCGTCTCCGATTTTATGGATTGCGCCTGCGGCTGAGGTAAGTCCGCCAGGGGATGGCCCACGTACTCGACGTCCACGCCATGCCCTCGGTAGAACTGCTCTTCAAAGGGAAAGATGACCAGCATCTTCGTCACATACTTTTTTATCTGCGCAATGCGTCCCTTGCGCCACGCCCAGAGCTGCGGGCTTACAAAATAGATCACCGGGATGCCGCGGGCGTGCAGTTGCTTGGCCAGCCGGAGGTTGAAGTCAGGGAAGTCGATCAACACAGCCGCGGCCGGCCTGCGCCTATCTACCTCCCGCAGCAACTTATGGAATTCGCCATAGATGCGCGGCAGATGCTTCACCACCTCAAAGAGGCCGACCACCGCGACCTCGCGCGATGCCGTCACCAATTCGCATCCGGCGGTGCGCATCTGCTCTCCGCCCAAGCCAAAGAAAAAATGGGCGCCGCCAGCCTTGCACGTTGCCGCAATCAGTTGCGCGCCGTAGGTGTCGCCAGACGCTTCACCAGCGGAGATGAAGATGGAAGAGGGCATGGGCGTGCCAGTCATAGTACAAGACGCTAGTCGTTGCGCGTAGGTCAGCGGCGAAAGACTTTCGTCTTCGCCGCGCCGTCTCAGTCAACCAGATTGGATCGCTTAGAATGGCCGTTCAGAATGCCCGGTTCAGAATGCCCGATTCGGCCGCGTCGCAAGGCGCGAAGCGCCGACAGAGATTAGCCTAGGCCGTAAGGCCTAGGTATGCGTCAGGAATTCGCATCGAGCCCCTTTAGGGGCGGCACTAATCGTCGCCATGCACGGGTGCATTGGGCGAGCCAGCGACGCCCGGCACCAGCTCCTGGTCCTTGTACTGCAACTGATACAGCTTCCAATAGATGCCGCGCTGGCCCAGTAGCTCCTGATGCGAACCCGACTCCCGCAGCTTGCCCTTGTGCATCACCAGGATCTTGTCTGCCTGCTGGATGGTCGAAAGCCGGTGGGCGATGATCACCGACGTCCGGCCCGCCACCATGCGGCTGAGCGCTTCACGCACGCGGACCTCGGTTTCGGTGTCGACGCTCGAAGTCGCTTCGTCCAGCACTAATATCTTCGGATCATGCGCCAGTGCGCGTGCAAATGAGATGAGTTGTTTCTGCCCGGTCGAAAGCGTGCTGCCGCGCTCGCGGATCTTTTCATCAAAGCCACCCGGCAGCGTGCGAATGAAATCGGCCACGTTCACATCTTCCGCCGCCTGCTCCACTACTGCGTCCGTGATATTGCGCGTGCCCAGCCGGATATTCTCCTTCACCGTGCCGCTGAAGAGGAACGGATCCTGCAGCACCACGCCAAAGCGCCGCCGCAGCGCGTCCAGTTCCATCTCCCGAATGTCCACGCCATCGATCTTGATGGCGCCCTGCTGTACATCGTAGAAGCGTAGCAACAAAGAAATGATGGTCGTCTTGCCCGCGCCGGTATGGCCGACGAACGCAGCCGTTTCGCCCGGCTCGATCATGAACGAAACGTCTTTTAACACCCAGTCCATTTCGGCGTTTGATCGCAAAGGCGTGATCCCATCCTCCCGCGGCATCTCGCGATACGCGAACCACACATGATCGAACTCGATCCTCCCCGGACCAGTCGCGGTTTTTGCGGCTGCCGCCGGCGAGGTGATCTCCACCGGTACGTCCAGCAGTTTGAAGATGCGTTCGCTCGACGCCATCGCTGATTGCAGGATGTTGTATTTTTCGCTCAAGTCCTGAATGGGACGGAAGAATCGCTGCGCATATTGGATGAACGCCACCAGCACGCCGGGGGTGACCGCGTCGCGTAGCGTCTGGTTGCCGCCGAACCAGATCACGCTGGCCACCGCGATGGCGGAGAGCACTTCCACCACCGGATAGTAGATGGCGTGCGCCATGATGGCGTCTTTGTACGCCTCCATGTGCTGCTTATTGACGGACTTGAACTCGTCATAGCTGCGCTGCTCGCGGTTGAAGAGCTGCAGCACCGTCATGCCGCTGATGTGCTCGTGCGTGTACGCGTTGATCCGCGCGATGGCCGTGCGGATGCGCCGGAATGATTCCCGCACCGATTTGCGGAAGCGTAGCGTGGCAAAAAAGATTACCGGCAGCACCGCGAAAGTGATCAGCGCCAGCCGCCAATCCATGTACAGCATGATGCAGACGATGCCCAGCAACACGAAGATGTCTTCAAAGATGGCGATCACGCCGCTGGTGTACATGTCGTTGAGCGCGTCCACGTCACTGGTGACGCGCGTGACCAATCGCCCGACGGGATTCTTGTCGAAAAAGGAGATGTGCAGCCGCTGCAGGTGGCCGAAGATCTGGGTGCGCAAGTCGAACATCGCCTTCTGCCCGGTCCACAGCATCAGGTAGGTCTGGGTGAATTCAAAGACGAAGCTGAAGACCAGCGCGCCCACATAGAGCAGCGCCACCTGGGAAATGCCGGTGATGGCGTCCGCGCTCAGCCAGGGGTCGAGGACGCTGGTGTGTTTGGTGCCCGGAACCAGATATTTATCGATGGCAATCTTGGTTAGATATGGGCCGACGACGTCCAGCAGCGCCTTGAAGATGATGGCGATCAGCGCGATCAGCGTCTGCCACCAGTAGGGTCGCAGATAGCCCAACAGCCGCTTCATCAAGCGGCCGTCGTAAGCCTTTCCGAGGACTTCTTCTTCGTGGGGAGCAGCCATGGGCGAATAGGACTAGATGGAAATTATATAGACGCGCGCCGAGGGAGCGCGGTTTCGCTAATTCGTTCTGCGCAGCACCAGCGCGGAGTTCTTCGAGCCAAACGCGATGCAGTTGCATACCGCATACTCGATGTCCGCTTTGCGGCCCGCCTGTGGCACATAATCGAGGTCGCATTCCGGGTCAGGTTTTTCGAGATTGATGGTTGGCGGGATCTCGTTGTGCCGCATCGCGACCAGCGTCGCCGCAATGCCCGCGGCTCCGCACGCGCCTTGCGGATGTCCGATCATCGACTTGAGAGCCGACATCGGCGTCTTCGCCGCCTTTGCGCCCAGGGCCAGTTTCAGCGCGCGAGTCTCGATGCGGTCATTCAACCGCGTCGAAGTGCCATGCAGGTTCACATAGTCGATGGCGCCCGCGTCCACGCCAGACTCGGCGATGGCCAGGCTGATGGCGCGGGCCGGTTCCTCACCGCACTCGGCCAGTCGCACCCGATGAAACGCTTCACACGTGGAGCCATATCCGGTTACCTCCGCATGGATGCGCGCGCCCCGCGCCAGCGCATGCTCGCGCTCTTCCAGCACGAACATCCACGAACCTTCGGCGACGACGAAGCCATCGCGGTCGGCGGAGAACGGCCGCGACGCGCGCTCGGGTTCATCATTCCACGACGATGTCATGATGCGCATCAGCGTAAAGCCCTTCATGATGCCCGGCGCGATGGGCGCATCCACCCCGCCGGTCAGCATCATGGGTAGCACGCCCATCTGCAGTTGCCGGAATGCATAGCCGATGGCGTCGGTGGAAGAAGTACATCCCGTAGTTACTACGTGGCTCATACCGCGAATGCCAAAATGCATGCTCACTTCGCTTGAGAGCGTGCCCATGGTCCCGCTGGGAATGCTGAACAGGCTGACTTGCTTGATGTGTCCGGAATACCAGAGACGGTATTGCTCTTCGCTGAATTCCTGCGCGCCGCCGCCTGATCCAAGCACGATACCGATCTCGCGTTGCTGCTCCAGCGGCATGTCTTTCGTCTCAATGCCGGCATCCCGTAAGGCTTCGTCCGACGCGGCGATGGCCAGCGGCACTACCCGCGAGACGTGCTTACGCTGCTGCTTCTCCACCCAGCGCAGTTCGTCGAAGTCGGTTATCTCGCCCGCGATCTGCACCGGCAGGTCCGAGGGATCGAAGCGGGTTACCCGCTTCACGCCACTTTTGCCGGCGAGAATGGCACGGCAAAACGCTTCTCGTCCGATGCCGTTCGGACTCACTACACCCATGCCCGTGATGACTACTCGCTTCAATAGAACCGCCTATAGCCGCCTATAATGGAACTAGTGCTGATGGAACCAATGCCGGTTGGAATCTATATCTCCGTCCCATTTTGCAGGTCAAAGTGCAGTTATTGCAATTTTGCCTCCGGGGTGTTCTCCGCCTCGCGCATGGACCGCTACGTGGTCCGGCTGGTCGAAGACATGGCGGGCGCCCCTGTTTTCGCGGCTGCCCACCATGCGGAACTCCCCTCCGTAGCCGATTCCATCTACCTCGGCGGCGGTACACCCAGCATTTTGGAGCCGCAACAGATGGAGCGATTGTTCGCGGCCATCCGCGCGAATTTCCAAGTCGCCGCCAATGCGGAGATCACCATCGAGTGCGCGCCGGGCATGATCTCAGACGCCATGCTTGAACTGTTTCCGCGGCTGGGAGTGAATCGCGTAAGCCTGGGCATGCAATCGTTCATCGATCAAGAAGCGAGAGCTGTAGGCCGTCTGCACACCAAAAAAATCACGCTCAAGGATATCGATCGGCTCCGCGGCGCCGGCATCACCAACCTCAATCTCGACCTTATCGCCGGACTGCCGCACCAGACCGCGGCCAGTTGGCAGGAATCGGTCGAAGGCGTGATCGCGACGGGCGTGCCCCACGTCAGCGTCTACATGCTGGAAGTGGATGAGGATTCGCGGCTGGGCAGGGAACTGATCGCCGGCGGCACTCGATATCACGCCCACCATGTGCCGGATGATGCGCTGACCGCCGATATGTACTCTGTGGCTTGCGAGCGACTGCATG
>JBKKBM010000193.1:0-8558 GCA_046714215.1 Terriglobales bacterium
ACGCACAATCGCGAAGAACTGAAGGAAAAGATGCTCGACAAGACCATCGCCGACTCTTTCCCTACCAGCGATCCGCCTTCGACCATGCCTGACCCCAGCGCGGACGATTCCCTGGCCGCAAACCCAGCTAAGCCGAAGGCAGCGTAGCCGCGCTATTCCCGCTGGTTGGCGCGGATGCCGATGCGCTCGGCCTGCTTCAAACCCTCGTCGCGAAAACGCTCGATCACAGCATAAAGCGCAATCGTCACGATCCGATAAAAACAAATTCCATTATTTCCGTTCCTGGTTGTCGGTGCCCGTGCCCAGGGTCTCCAGTTGCCGTCGCCAATCCAGATCGTCAATGAACTGCTTCGACCGGCGCCAGTCCGGCACCACCTTAATGAACAATTCGAGAAACACTTTTGTTCCCAGCAGCCGCTCCAAACTGAGGCGCGCCCCGGTGCCGATCTTTTTCAGCATGGAGCCGCCCTTGCCGATGAGGATGGCCTTCTGCCCATCGCGCTCGCAGAAGATGGTGGCCGCGATCTTCACCAGCTTCTTACCTTCTTCAAAGCGCTCAATGACCACCGCCGTGGCGTAAGGAACTTCCTGACCAGCGGCGACCAGCACCTTCTCGCGGATGATCTCTGAAGCTAAGAAACGTTCCGGCTGATCGGTGTATTGGTCCTTGGCAAAATATCGGGGGCCGCTGGGCAGCGCATTCACCGTTTTGGAGAGAAGCATGTCCAATCCATCTTTTTTGCCGGCGGAGATGGGGATGACTTCTTCGAACTTATAGTTCTTGCTGTAATTCTCGATCAGCGGCAGCAAGCGATCTTTCGCCAGGATGTCGATCTTATTCAGCAGCAAGAAGACACGGCCGCCGGCCTTGCGGATGAGTTCAAGGACGAACTCATCGCCTGTGCCGAACTTCTGGGTCGCGTCCACGATCAGCAGGATGAGGTCGCGCCCTTCGAGGGCGTCGTAGACCTCCTGCATCATGCGCTTGCTGAGTTGGGATTCCGGTTTATGGACGCCGGGCGTGTCAATGAAAACGATCTGGCCCGCGGGCCGGCCTTTCGCAGCCTTCACATTCACGATGCCCTGGATGCGGTTGCGCGTGGTTTGCGGTTTGTGGGTGACGATGGCCACGCGCTCGCCGACCAGCGCGTTCAGCAGCGTGGATTTGCCGGCGTTAGGGCGACCGATGATAGAAACAAAACCTGAACGGAAGTCGGCCATCGCTAGGCGCGCAGCTGATCTGCTTCAGCCGCCTCTTCCGTAGTCTCCACGCTGATGCGCACTCGCTCCACCCGGCGGTCCGTCGATTGCAAGACTTCATAGCGCAGGCCATCTTCGCGGATGACCTCGCCCGGACTGGGGATGCGCCCCACCAACTCGCTCACCAGACCGGCCACGGTGCTGGCTTCCACCTCCGGACGCACGCCGAACAGCTCATTCAAACGGTCGACGTCCATGTTGCCGGGGACGATGTAAGAATTATCTTTTTCCCGAACGATGTCCACGTGGACTTCGTGCTCGTCGCGGATCTCGCCCACGATCTCTTCCACCAGGTCCTCGATGGTGACCACGCCGGCCACACTGCCGTACTCATCGATGACCGTGGCCAGATGCACCTTTAACTTCTGCATCTCGCGCATCAGGTCCTGCACCTGTTTGGTCTCCGGCACGAAATGCGCCGTCTTCATGATGCTGGCTACGGTCTTGGTGGTGGCGTCCACGTCCGTGATCTGCAACACGTCGTGCGCAAAGACGATGCCTTTCACGTGGTCCACCGAGCCTTCAAACACGGGTACGCGCGAGTAAGGCTTGGCGCGCAGCATCTCCGTAAAATCCTGGATGGTGGTGAGTGCAGGCACGGCGAAGATCTCCGGACGCGGCGTCATCACGTCGCGTACCGTCTTCCCCCGGAACTCCACCACCGACTGGATGAGTTCGCGGTCGCCTTCTTCCAGGATGCCTTCCTCCTGACCCGCTTCAATGAGCGCGTCCACGGCTTCTGAAGTGGTTTCCGCTTCCACCGGTTCTTTGGGCTCAGCCAGCGCGGCGATCTGCAGACAGAAACCCAGCACCACGGTGATGGGCATGAGGAGATAGACCAGTACGCGCAGCACCGGCGCGAACGGCACCAGCCACTCGCCTTTGGTGCGGGTAAAGAACACGAACGGCAGAATGCGATTGCAGACAACGATGGCCAGGGTCACGCCCAGCAGTGCCTCGGCGATCTTGCGCCCATCCCATTGGCCATCCTGCATCACCATAAAGAGGAAGACCATGGCGATGCCGGCGGTGCTCAATTGCGTGAGCACGGCCATCGAGAGCGGAGCGCGATCGCGCGCACCGTGCAGACGCGGCTCCACCCTCACCTCATACGCCTCGATGTTTTCCTGGAACTCCCGCGATAGGAATTTCCCCATCTCGGTGTAGATCCGTTCCACATAGGAAGCTAAGGTCAGTAGGAGAAGCAGGACGGCCAGAAGAATGGCTAGGGCTATGGTCATTTCGTTGTCGCGCTCCGGCCTCGCGGGTGTTTCCGGCGGCCGGTAGCAGCGGCTCGGGCTGTACCTATTTTAGCGGGTTTAGGGTGGCGTCCGGGCTTTTTCCCCGACTTCTTAGCTAACATCCTTTTAATCAGAGAGTTGGGAAGTCCCAAACGACTGCGAATGTGGTCTTCGAGGCCAGCCATCTCCCCGCCGTCAGCGTCATGGTCGTACCCGCCCAAATGCAGCATGCCGTGCAGGATGAGCACTTTCAGTTCATCGTCATGGCTGTGCCCCAGTTTGCGCGCGTTGCGCTCCGCGATCTCCCCGGAGATGGCAATGTCACCCGCGTGGTCGAGTTTGGGGGTCCCGGGAAAAGATAGGACGTCCGTCGCGTAATTCTTTTGGCGATACCACCGGTTCAACTCGCGCATGCGCCGGTTGGTGGTGACCAGAATGGCGACATCACCCTCGAGTCCGATCAGCTTGAGCGCACGCGTGCCGAAGCGGCGCAGCGCGGCCTGGTCGTAGCGGCCTTTAACCTCTAACTGAATACTTACTGACATATGGCTTGCTTGCAAAAATACAAAGGAGGACTGTTCGAGCCAGTCCTCCTTATATTATCCACAAATTTCATGCGTGCTTACTGTTCGATGGTAGTGGGCAGGTTGGAGCGTCCGCCCTTTCCTTTGGCCGCCATGCCGGCGGCGTTCTCCAGCTTCGCTTCCAGAGCGAGCTCCATCTGGCGGCTGGTGCGTTCCTTGTGCTCGTCATAGGCGCGGATGATGCGCTGCACCAGATGGTGCCGCACCACATCGCCATCATCGAAGTGAGTGAAGCCGATGCCGTCTACCCCTTTCAGGATCTGCGCCGCCTCCACCAGGCCGCTGCGGCGGGCGTTGGGCAGATCGATCTGGGTCACGTCGCCGGTGATCACCGCCTTGGAGTTATTGCCCATGCGGGTCACGAACATCTTCATCTGCTCGGTGGTGGTGTTCTGGGCTTCGTCCAGGATGATGAAGGCGTCATTGAGGGTGCGTCCGCGCATGAAAGCGATGGGCGCAATCTCGATCACGTTCTTCTCCAGGAATTTGTCCACCTTCTCCTGCTCCATCAGATCGTAGAGCGCGTCGTAAAGCGGACGGAGGTAGGGATCAACCTTCTCCTGCAAAGTTCCGGGAAGAAAACCCAACCGCTCGCCGGCTTCGACCGCAGGCCGCGCCAGCACGATGCGGCTGAATTTCTTGGCTAACAAGCCGCTCACCGCCATGGCCACCGCAAGATAGGTCTTGCCGGTACCGGCGGGGCCGATGCCGAAGACCATATCGTGGGTCTCGATCATCTCCAGATAGTGCCGCTGGTTCAAACTCTTGGGCTGGACCACGCGCCGCACGCCTTGCGAACGCTGCTTGCCGGACTGTGCCAATTCCTTCAGGGTGATGCCGGGATCGGCCACCAGCACCCGCAACATGCTGCCCAGATCGCCATTGTGGAAGGTGTACCCGCTCTTGCGCAAGGCTTCAAAGTCGGCAAAGATCTGCTCCACCCGCGCCACCGCCTCCGGCGCGCCGGAAACTTCCACCGCTTTGGAGCGCAGATCGATGGAAACGTCCAAGCCGTCTTCCATGATGCGCAGGTTCTCGTCGCGTGTACCGAACAGGTTCTCGATATTAGGCGTGATCTCCAGGTTCTTCTTCAATGCGGTCCCGGCCTCCGTGAGTTCAGTCCTCTCGTGCTTTTTTTTGTTTGCGGCAGGCGGCGCGCTGCACTCGCAGGGCGGCGGTACGCCGCACCGACGAGCACCGGCGCGTTGATGCCGGTTTACGACAGACAAGATGATTGGTTTGGGGGTTTACAGCGGGTTCGCGATGCTCGCCCGAAGGCGAAAGCACGTCCATTGGCGCTAAGCGTATGACGGACGCCGGGGCCAAGTCAATGATTACTTCAGTCAAAGTCAATGAATTTTTCGCGAACGTGGCGATTCCCTCCGGTTGCTCTTTACCGATTAACTGTTTATTAGATGCGGGAGAAAACCACCTAGACGCGGCCCGGGATGGAATGCCTGGAATGGTTGGATTGCTTTTACTTAGTCGCGGCCGATTGCGAGGCATCCGCCGCTGACGCCGGCACCGCCCGCTGCTTAGCCCAGGCGCGTAAGCGGGCAATGTCTTCCGCGCGGGTGAGACTCAACGGAACAGTGTTCTTGACCTCTGCCAGGATGATCTCGGTGGACATCGGCTTTTTATCGGCAAAGCAGGCGTACATCGCCGATTGCAGCGCCGCGTCGATCTCAGCGCCGGAGTAGCCGCTCGTCGCCGCCACCAGTTGCACCAGGTCGAACTTCGCGGGGTCAAAAGTCCGGCGTTTAAGCTGTACCTCAAAGACCGCCCTGCGCTCGGCGATGTTGGGCAGGTCCACGAAGAAGAGTTCGTCGAAGCGTCCTTTGCGGATGAGCTCCGGCGGCAGCACGGTCACATTATTCGACGTGGCCGCCACGAAGACCGGCGCCTTGCGGTCCTGCATCCAGGAGAGGAACGCGCCCAGCAGCCGCGATGAGGTACCGGCGTCGCTGGAGGCCGAATCCGGCCCGCTGCCGGCAAAAACCTTTTCTAATTCGTCGATCCACAGCACGCACGGGGCAAGCTGCTCGGCCACGCGGAAGAGCTTCTGGATGCGCTTCTCGGTCTCGCCAATGTACTTATCGAAGACGGCGGAGGAATCGAATTTCACCAGCGGCAGCTTCCACTCGCCGGCGATGGCACGGGCGCACATGCTTTTGCCGCAACCCTGCACGCCCAGGATGATCACACCCTTGGGCGGCTCCAGTCCGAATGCTTTGGCGCCTTCGTCGAAAGCGGCGCGACGCTTGCGCAACCACGATTTCAGGTTGTCCAGCCCGCCGATGGAACTCAGCGTGTCGCTGACGTCGACAAACTCCAGCGTTCCGGAGCGCTTCAGCATCTCGCGCTTGGCATTGAGCACATCCAGCACCGAATCCGGCGTGAGCCCATAACGCGCGACCACCGCCTGCGCCGTGGCGCGCTGCGCTTCTTCTTCCGTGAGTCCGCAGAGATTGGCGGCCATGGCGTCTAAGCCCGCGGCATCCAGTTTGTTCGTCAGCTTGCGCGTCTGGTTGAGGCGCTTGAATTCTTCGTGGATGACCTGTTTCAACCGCGCGCGGTCCGGCATCGGCAGATGGAGATACTCGACCTCATTCTGTAACTCACCGGGAATGTGGATGGAAGGCCCCACCAGCACCAGCGTGCGCCGGTCGCGGGCGAAAGCCTGCGCCACTTCGCGGATCAGCCGCAGCACGATGGGGGCGTCCATGTGGCGGTGCATGTCCTTCATCACGAATACGCCTTCCAGATTCACCAGCTCCAGATGCTGCAGGACCTGGGCCGCTTCCTTGGTGTTGTAGACCGGCGGAGGCGCGGCATTGTCGGCGTATTGGTCTTTGCCCGTCACCAGGCTCAACGGCGGCAGGTTCGCCTGGATAAGGCTGGCATTCACTGCGGCCAGCTTGCGGTCGGTCTCCGTCGCTTCGCGGCCGGACGCGCCCGAGTTTTGCATGCCCGGAATGGGCGGCGGGCCATCATGTCCTGCGCTGGCGCCGGAGCGGGCCAGGCCATCGGCGATGCTCCATTCGAAGACCGGAAGGTTGAGCTCTGCGGCCGCTTCCTTCACGATGCGCAGTGCGCGCAACTCTTCCACCGTCTCAATAACGACGACCGGAGTACTGGAATCGATGATGACGCGAAGGCGCTGTTTGGGGTCGGATTTGGGATCGGGCCGGGGCATGGCGGTTTGACCGTAGTGCCGTAATTCTCGTACAATAACCTATTCACGGCATCCCCGGAATACTTTCTAGAGGACATTCAGCACGTTATGGCAAACCATGTTTCGGCGTTAAAACGCGCCCGTCAGACCGAAGTCAAGACCGAGCGCAACCGGGCGAGCATGTCTCGCCTGCGCTCTGCCCTACGCGGCATCCGCGAAGCTACCACCGCCGGCGACAAAAAGAAGGCGGAAGAGGTTTATCGCGCCGCGTGTTCGTCCATCGACAAGGCCGCCCAGAAGGGTGTGCTGCACAAGAACACTGCGAGCCGCTATAAGAGCCGACTGAAGATCCGCGTGAACAAAGTCGCAGCGAAGTAACCAATTTCTAGCAGACGAAACGGCAGGCTAATGGCCTGCCGTTTTTTTTGCTCAGTAAAGTTCAGGAGCGGCCCTTCTCCTTCGCCAGCAGCCGCTGCTTGCGCTCCACTCCCCAGCGATATCCACCCATGCCGCCGTCTTTTCTTACTACCCGATGGCAAGGCACCAAGAGTGCCACTGGATTCGATGCGCACGCGCGGGCAACGGCCCGGGTCGCGCGTGGCCGGTGGATCTTCTCCGCGATCTGCTCATAGGAGCGTGTCTGTCCGTAAGGGATCTTCTGCAATTCCTTCCACACGCGCAGTTGGAACGCCGTCGCGCGGACGTCCGTCGGCAGCTCGAAACGCGTGCGCTCGCCACTCAGGTATTCCATGACCTGCCCTACCGCCTCACGCAACGCGCCGGTGTCGCGACTGATGCGCGCCTTGGTGAACTCGCCATAAAGCCCGGCGATGAGCTTCTCATCATCGTTGCCCAGGCTGATGCGGCAAATGCCCTTGGCCGTCGCCGCTACCAGCACGCGTCCGATGGGCGATTCCGCCACCGCGTAAGCGATATCCTGCTGCGCGCCGCCCTTGCGATACGCCGCCGGTGTCATGCCCAGGCGGGCATTCGCCTGTTCGTACAAGCGGGAACTCGAACCGAAGCCGGCTTCGTAGGTGGCGTCGGCAATGCTGTTGCCGGCTCGCAGCGCCAGCTTGAACGTCGCCATGCGCCGGGCTTCAGCGTACTCATGCGGCGTGATACCCGTGGCCTGCTTGAAGACGCGCTGCAAGTGGAACGGACTGCCTCCAACCGCGGCCGAGATGGTCTTCAACGTGATCGTCCCCTCTAGATTCTGCCGGATGTACGCACAGATCTGGCGGACCGTCGCATCCGCGGCATGCGCTACCTTCTGCCGCGGCTTGCAGCGCAGACAGGCGCGCAGTCCGGCGCGCTCGGCGGAGTCGGGATCAAAGTAGAAATCGACATTCTCCCGCCGCGGACGCCGCGACGGACACGACGGCCGGCAATATACGCCGGTCGAGCGCACACCGTAGTAGACGATGCCGTCCATGCGGGTGTCGCGCGATTCCACGGCGCGCCAGAACACTTCGATCTGGGCTTCGACGGCGGGTTGGGTGGCTGCGGCGGGCATGACGGCGGCTTCGTGATCAGTGGGTAGCTGGATCGCTGTACTCATAATGCCTGAGGTTAGGCGATGAGGAAAATGCAATCTATCCGGAACTTGCGGTCAAAGTGTTTCCGGTCAAACTTATTCGTCAGACCGTCAGCAATTCCTGCTGCAGCTTGGGTTCGGCTTTGGGTTCGCTGGCCAACTCCAGCACCAGCCTCTCCAGCACCAGCCGCTTGCTGGGAGGATTCGACCGTAGGTCGAGATCAGCGCGAGCGATCAACCGCAACGCGCGCGTCAGTTCCTTGCGGCCTTTGTAGCGACGCGCCTGACGGATGATGTCTTCGGCGGCAAAGGGCGGCTCGCGGAAGCCCTGCCACAGCGCCTGCCAGATGGCGCGCGTGTCGCGCACGTTCTTCTCCAGGATGACCAGCATCTGGCGAAAGGTCTTGGCCAGCATGAAGAGGTGTCCGATGGCGGCCTCGTCGCCGTCGCTGGTCGAGAGCAGCGCCTGCAGCACTTCCAGCGCGCGCGTCTTGTCCTTGGCGGAGATGGCGTCGGTCAGCTCGTAGAGCGAGCGCTGCTTCGCCGCCAGCACCATCGTCTCCACATCGCCCAGGGTGATGCGCTTCTTGTCGCCGGCAAAGAGCATCAGCTTTTCCAGTTCGTTGGCCACGAGCATCATGTCTGAGCCGAGCGCGTCGACCAACTCGCGCGCCGCGTCCGACTCGATCTTTACACCGTGCTGCTCGGCGGTGGCGGTGATCCAACGCATGCCATCGGCTTCATCCACGCGGGCCAGTTCG
>JBKKBM010000194.1:0-6499 GCA_046714215.1 Terriglobales bacterium
GGCATCCCCAATGCGATGGCGGGCGCGCAGCTGGTGATCACCGGCCTGGCGGACAGTAATGGCAATGAGCTGTTTTATTTCGAGATCCCGCTGGAAAAGTATTTGAGTTACCAGCCGCTGCAACCCAAACCGAGTCCCCACCCCAACAACTAGGAACCTGGCGCGACCGCATAGCGGCCTGGCTTGGGCGATTCGATCACGCCCCAGGGCGCGGTGTGGTCGTGGGTAAAGATCGTCAACCATTTTCCCGGGACGGCGCGCGCATAGTAACGCCGCTTGCTAGTGATAGTTTCTAACGGAAACAGATCAAAGGCCATGCCCCAGGTCAGCTCGGTGTGCGCCGTGGTGGGGATGAGATCAGATATGTAACACGCCGTCTGGCCCCCGCTGGTGACTATGACGGCCTGCATGCCGCGGGTATGGCCCGGGTAAGGCGAGACGGAGATCCCCGGAACGATCTCGCGGTCGCCGCTGACCAACTCCATCTGTCCCGTCGAGATAAGCGGGTCATAATTGTCAGAGATGTAGCTGATCTTGTCGCGCTCCAGTTGCAAGCGGCCGTGCTCCCACTCGCCTTGCGGCGCGTAATACTTTGCCCGGGGAAAGGTCGCAACCGGCTTGCCCTCGCGGGAAACGGTATTCCAACCGCAGTGATCGAAGTGGAGGTGGGTGTTGATGACGATGTGGATGTCGTCCGCGCCCAAGCCGGTGCTCTCCAGGCTCTTGAGCAACTGCTCCTGCGGTTCGTAGATGGCCTTCATTTTGTCGTCAAGTTTGTTGCCGGCGCCCGTCTCCACCAGGATGTTCTGGCTGCCGGTGCGGATGAGCAGCGAATTCAGTCCGCAGGCAAAAAGATTACGGGCGTCCACCGTGATCTTCCGCGACCTCAGGGATTTGGGGATGACGCCAAACATGGCGCCCCCATCCAGCACATAGGTGCCATCGGAGAGGATGGTCAGCTCAAAGTCGCCGAGGTTGCGGGTGAAGGTAGGAGGATGTGCGGGCTGGGTCATGAGTTTTGGGGGACCTGCGAGTTTGGGGACTGCCCCTTCCAAACTAAGTGATTAACCTGATTGAGCGGAGCGATTAAAGTGAATAGATTTAGGTATATCTGCATGATAATAGAATTCTCACGCATCGTCCTGGGCGTTGCCATGGTCTGTTTTCATAAGCCCATTGCCGAGTTCATGCACGTCCGGGAGCAAGAATTGACTGCCTACTTGGGGCAGCGGGGCGTGCAGATGCCCACATTTCCAAGCGTCAGCGTGACCCGCGACGTCTATTTCTGCTTGGGGGTGGTGGCCGTGGTGCTGTCGGTGGCTCAACTCTGGATGCCGGTATAGCCGCCCCCGGTACCTGCCGGCCCGCCCGGAAGACCGACCCGGCCCGCCTTCACCCCTGCCGCTGAAGTGCTACAATCAAGCTTAGTCCATCCCCGTAGAGCCCATGAGTCCCGACCTGCAAAACTTGATCGAGCTTGACCGCATCACCCAGGAAATCTCCCGCCTCACGGATGAGATCGCGCAACTTCCCATGTTAGTAGCCGCCATCGAGAGCAAACTGGCCGCGGCCCGGGCGCAGGTGGACTCCGCGACGGCCGCCATCAAGAGCCAGGAAAGCGACAAGCGGAAGCACGAATCTGACATCCAGGACTGGCAGCAGAAGATATCGAAGTTCCGGGATCAATCCCTCGCCGTAAAGACCAATGAACAGTACAAAGCGCTGATGCACGAGATCGAATTCGCGCAGAAGATGATCAGCGAGTGCGAAGAGAAGATCCTGCTGGGCATGGAAGGCGCAGATGGCTTCATGAAAGCGCGGAAGGCCGCGGAAGCGGAGCTCAAGCTGGAGACGGCAGAGATCGAGAAAGAAAAGGAACATGCGTGCACCGTCACTGCGGAAGACCAGGCGAAACTCGCCGAGCTGCGCCAGCGCCAGAGCGGGTTGAAAGCGCAAGTGGAACCGACGACGCTGGCTCACTTCGAGCGGGTGGCGGCCAAGCGGAAGGGCGCGATCGCGGAAGCCATCGAAGAGAAATGTTCGGCCTGCAACGTGCGAATGCGGCCGCAGCGCTACAACGAATTGCTGGCCAACACCAGCCTGGTGACCTGCGAATCCTGCGGCCGGATCCTGTATTACGATCCCAGCCACCAGACGATCGGTGCCGGGAACCGCGCCGGCAGCGCCACCATGGAACGGGCCTGGCGCTATGTGGCTGAGGGCAACGGCCCCGGAAAATTCATGGCTTTCGTGAACAGCAAGACCACCTGCACCATGCGCAGCTTCGACGCGGCCACCGGGCAGGCCCTGGAAAAGGTAGTAAAGAAGAAGCTGACTTTCAAGGAAGCCTTTGCGCCGGAGTTAGGCGCTGGAACCCATCTCCACATTGAGCAGCCTGATCTGGAAGGCGACTGCTCGGTTGCACTGCCTCCTGACGTCTTGGAGGAATTGCAACTTCAGGCCGGCATCGCTCCCGGCGCCTCCACCGAAGTCTCGGCCTGAACTGTCCCTCGAAAAGGAGGGGTCTTATGCTTCGCCGAATCGCTTGCAGCACCGCTGCCGCGCTGCTCCTCACTACGCTCGCCTTAGCCCAACGCCAGGTTCCCCAACAGCGGGTGACCACCGAACTCACCGTCCGGGTCAGCTACGAGGATGACCGGCGGGTGGACGATCAGCTGCGCGTGCAGTTGACCAACTCAAGTGGCGTTCCCATCATGGAGAGCTTTACCCGTGGCGAAGGCGAAGCCCGCTTTCTGGGGGTCGAACCCGGGGCCTATCGCCTGCGCGTTTCCGGTATCAATATCGAGGAGCAAGCTTCCGACTACTCGTTCGTGATCAATCCCCGCGAGCTGACCCATGTGGAATACATCCGGGTGCGGCGTAAACCGGATAAAGACGGGCCGACCTCAACCCAAGGCTCGATCTCCGCGGCCGCGCTCAGTATCCCTTCTAAGGCGGAATCGGAATTTGACAAAGGGGTGAAAGCGCTGCGCAAGCAAGACCATGAAGAAGCGCAGCGGCGGTTCACCCGCGCGGTGGAACTCTACCCCCGCTATGCCGCCGCCTTCAATAACATGGGTGTGATCGCCATGCAGCAGGGCAAGATGGATGAGGGACTGGAATTCTTTCGGCAAGCGGTGAAAGCCGACGAACAATACGCGCCGCCGTACCTAAACCTGGCGAAGGCGGTGGTGGCTAAGAAGGATTATATGGAAGCGGAGCAGTTGCTGTTGAAAGCGACTTCGCTGGATCCGACGAATGTGGAGATCCTCGCCATCCTGGCCATGATCGAGTTCGAATCCAATCACATGCCCCGCGCGCTGGCTAACGCCCGCAAGGTGCATGGCATGCCCAACCATGAGAAGTTTGCGTTTGCGCATTACATCGGGGGGCGGGTGTTGGAGTCGCAGAACCAGGGGGCGGAGGCCATTGCCGAGTACCGTTTGTTCCTCAAAGAAGCTCCGAACAGCACGAGTGCGGCGAACGTCCGCGGGTTCATTGCCGCCCTGGAGCAGCAAAAGCGGTAAGCTTGGGGATGGCTCCTGCTAACGGCGATCTGCCGGTAATCCGCATCAACGCGCGTGCCGCCCAGCGGGTGCGCGCCGGACATCCCTGGGTTTACCGATCTGATCTGCATTCCCCGACAAAGGCTTCCCCGAAAAACGCTTCCCCGGAAAACGCCCCGCCCCGAGCGGCCCTGGTCCGCGTGGCCGATGACAAGGGACGTCTCCTGGCTTCAGCCCTTTCCAGTTCCAGCTCCCAGATAGCATTGCGAGTGATCGGCGTGCCGGACTTTCACGATAATCTGCCCGCCTGGTTACAGCGACGGGTGGCCGCCGCAGCCGCCTATCGTCAGCGCTGGGTGCGCGCCAGTGACGCCTACCGCGTGGTCTTCAGCGAAGCTGACGGCCTCCCCGGCCTTATCATCGATCGCTACCACGACCTCTTCACCTTGCAGGCGCTGACCCAGGCCATGGACCGCGAGGATCTTCGTCAGGCCGCAGTGGCTGCGTTGCACCAGGAATTCGGGCAGGACGTCAACATCATTGAGCGGGGCGAGCCACGCATTCGGGAGTTGGAGGAGCTCACGCCGCTCGACGTGCGCCAGCTGGCGGGGAATAAAAGTCGCACCGTCTTCACCATGAATGGACTTCAGTTCCACTATGATGCGCATGCGGGGCAGAAGAGTGGAGCGTTTCTCGATCAGCGCGAGAACTACGCGGCGGCGGTGCGCTATGCTCACGGTGACGCGCTCGATGTCTTCTGCTACCAGGGAGGATTCGCGCTGCACCTGGCGCAAGTCTGCACGCAGGTCACGGGCGTGGATGCCTCTCGTCCGGCGCTGGAGGTAGCGGAAGCGAACGCCGAATTGAACGCCGCAAAGTTCAAGGTTCCGGAGCTGAAGGAGATCGAGTGGATCGAGGCCAATGCCTTCGATTTGTTGAGCGACTACGCCGCCGCCAAGAGGATGTATGACACCATCGTGCTCGATCCGCCGGCCTTCGCCAAATCGAAGCGAGCCGCCGATGCCGCCGCCCGCGGCTACAAGGAACTCAATCTGCGGGCGCTGAAGATGCTGCGGCCCGGCGGTACCCTCATCACCAACTCCTGCTCCCACCATGTGAGCGAAAGTGACTTCAGCGCCATGCTGGCCGCAGCCTCGATCGACGCAAAACGCACCGTCCGAATCCTGGAAAAACGGGGCCAATCGCCGGACCATCCCGTGGTCGCTACCATCCCGGAAACGGCGTATCTGAAGTGTTTTATCGCGGCGGTTGAATAGATTTTTATTCGTAAAATGTTGCAGTATAAACACTTATATTACTTGACAATAAAACACTAAGATTTTATTATCCACTTGTAGTGAGCTAGCATCGAATACAGGTGCTGGCTTTATTTCCTTAGACCAGATAAGGAGAACAACCATGACTTACGTTACCCGTTGGGACCCATTCCGCGAGATGAGCAATCTGCAAAACACGCTGAGCCGCATCCTCAGCCAGGACACGGCGCAATCGGGCGACGATCTGTTGACGAGCGGCAGCTTCATTCCGCCGGTGGATATCTACGAAGACGAGAACAGCTTCAAGCTGCACGTGGAAGTGCCGGGCGTGAAGGAGAGCGACATCGACATCCGCCTGGAGAACAACACGCTGATGTTGCGGGGCGAGCGCAAGTTCGAGAGCGAGCAGAAGGAAGAGAACTTCCGTCGTGTGGAGCGCCGCTATGGCAGCTTCATGCGCTCGTTCACGCTGCCGAATGCGGTGGATCCGGAGAAGGTCTCCGCCCACTATGACAGCGGTGTACTGGTTGTCCATTTGACGAAGCGCGCCGAAGCGAAGCCGAAGCAGATCAAGGTGAGCATCGGCACTACGCCCAAGGCGGTAAAGGGAACCGGTCAGGCGGCCTGACGTCCGGCCCCGAATCGCGGTAGAATGTAGCTTGAACCTTTGCCCCTGGGACTCTCTCCCACCAAGAAAAACCCCGCCAGTGAGGCGGGGTTTTTACTTGGGGATCAGACGAGCGATCAGTCCCCAAAGGGAATGATCTTACGGATGCCTTTCTTCTTTTTCTTCTTGCTGCTGGACTCTCCCTGGCCGGACGAAGACGAATCGGTAGCCTTGGGGTCGCTGTCATCTTTGTTGACGTCGTTGGTGGGCGCGGGCGGAGGCGTTGGCGCACCGCCATCGGAGCGGGGCACGGGCTGGTTGGCTTGCGGTTTATCTTTGAGCGTCTCAATGGTGACTTGTTTTTCGGCGCCACCCGCCGCGTCCACCATGGCCTTCACCACTTCCGTGGCATTGGTCTGCTGCGGATCGGTCAAAGAAGGCTCACCCACATTGGCGGTGCGGGCCATGTCCGGGCGCTTCTTGAAATTCAGCATGACTTTGCCCATCGTGCCCAACTCGCCGCGGCTTTCTTCTTCCGCTTTGCTTTGCGCCAGGGCTTCCGGCGTAGGCGTGGGGACGGGCATGTTCAGATCCTGCAAACGTTCGCGGGCTGAGTCGGCGCGCATCATCGCGGGGTAGCGCGTGATGATCTTGGCATAGGATCCGGCCGCTTCTTTCTTGAGCTGGGCCAGCATATTGGCCTTCACATCCTCGGGGGCGCGGGCTGCGCGAATAACCTCCATCTGTGACTCGTAGGCTTGACCCAGCAGGTACAGGCCTTCGTCCACCTGGCTGTAGAGGGGATATGCGTCGACCAGCGACTTCAAGCGGGCAATGGCCGCCGGCCAGGATTCGCGGATGACATAGAAGCGGCCGATGCGGAATTCTCGCTCGCCCAGCACCTCTTGTACCTGCCGCAACTTCTGTTTAGCGGGCTCCACCAGCACGCTGTCCGGATACTGCAGAATGAGCTGCCGGTATTCGTCTTCTGCGCGCTTGGCGTGGGTGTAGTCGCGGTCCGGCTTCTCCATCTGCCGATAGTGGATGTCGGCGACCTTCAGTTGCGACTCCGCCGCTTCCGGCATGTTAGGGAAGAAGGTCTGGAAGTC
>JBKKBM010000195.1:0-8063 GCA_046714215.1 Terriglobales bacterium
GGCGTTGCGTAAGTCAGCGCCGACGATGGTCATCCAGTACCAGATGCCGGCGAAGACGGCGACGAAGGCGCTGTAACGGAACCAGAAGAGCGCACGCTTCATCAGCGCGGGAAAAACTTTGGCTTTGGTCGCGGGATCCACTTCCTTCATGAACGGGACGTTGACCAGGTTGAAAAAGAAGAGAAAGCCGATCCAGGTGATGCCGGCTACAAGATGGACCCAGCGCAGGGCCATCTGTACGAGCGCGGTGTTCTCGGGGGACATGCGGGAAGGATACAACAACCGCCGCCAGCCGGCAGCTCCAGCCACACCTGATTCGTTAACCCCAAAGACACAAAGGACACAGAGCCACACAAAGTAAGGATATAAAGGCGAAGATCTCAGAATGTGTGCCTTGGGTCTTCTCCGGAATCTTCGGGCAGGTTTTCGCTGTAGCCCTTGGTGTCCTCTGTGCCTTCGGGGTTGACGAATCCAGCCTCAAGTTGAAAAACCGGGGCTGAGGACGTATTGTTGGTGCAGGGTTGCGGCTAAGGTGCAGTCCACTCAGGTTGTCAAGGAGATCGGCATGGAAACGAAGCCGGCACAGAACATACAAGATTCCTTCCTCAACACGGCGCGCAAAGACAAAGCGCCCATCACCATTTATTTATTGAGCGGCGTGAAGTTGACCGGTCGCATCCGCTCGTTCGACAAATATTCGGTGGTGCTGGAGACCAACAATCAAGAGCAGTTGATCTTCAAGCACGCCATCTCCACGGTTGTGCTGGGTAAGGTCCACCACGGGGCGACGTCCATGGGCGAGCGCCACGGGGTGGCGTCGCAACCGGCGGCCCCTCCTAATCCCCCGGACGGCGCGACCGGCACGGAGTCATAAACAATTCCCGGACCGAAACACGGCTGGAAAGCCAAACCGAAACGCCCCGGCATCGAGACCACCCGGCCCGGGGCGGAGCGCGCCTTCCTTATCGGGTTGGAGATACGCTCCGGGCGCCGCGCTTTCCTGAAACATGCCCGGTTGGCGCGGGAGGCGGCGCGCCCCGCGCCCGAAGTAGACGACGAAGTTGCGTCCCAGCCGGACGATTTGCGGGCGAGTTTCTCCGCTTTTTCCGCCGAAGAATCGATCGCCGAATTTCGCGAGTTAGCCACCAGCGCCGGTGCGCAAGTGGTCGGCGAGATCCTGCAAAAACGTGACAAAGCCGACCCAGCAACGCTGGTAGGCAAAGGTAAGCTGGAAGAGATCGCAGGGGCGGCGGCGGCGGCCGATGCCGACATGGTGCTCTTCGACCACGACCTTACGCCCTCGCAGCAGCGCAACATCGAGCGCGAACTGAAGCTGCGGGTGCTCGACCGCACGCAACTCATCCTCGACATCTTTGCCAAGCACGCGCGCACCCGCGAAGGTCAGCTCCAGGTAGAGTTGGCGCAGCTCGAGTACATGTTGCCGCGTTTGGCGGGGCGCGGCGTGGAGATGTCGCAACTGGGCGGCGGCATCGGCACCAGAGGCCCGGGCGAAACGCAACTGGAGACCGACCGCCGGAAGATCTATCGGCGCATCCGACATATCAAGGAGCAAGTGGAAGAGGTGCGGCGCATCCGGGCACAGCAGCGCCAGCGTCGGGAAGCGGTGCCGGTGGCGACGGTCGCGCTGGTGGGCTACACCAACGCGGGTAAATCGACATTATTCAATGCGCTGACCAAATCGGATGTGGTGGCCTCAGCGCGGATGTTCGCGACGCTGGATCCAACGATCCGCTCAGTAGTGCTGCCTTCAAAGCGCAAAGTGCTGCTCTCAGACACGGTGGGATTCATCCGCAACTTGCCACACACGCTGGTGACTTCGTTCCGCGCGACGCTCGAGGAAGTGCAGCGCGCGGAGCTGGTGCTGCATGTGGTGGACGCTGCAAGTCCGGAGTTCATCGCCGCGGAGCAGAAAGCACAAGTAGAAAAGGTGCTGGAAGAATTAGAGGCGCAAGGGAAGCCGCGGCTGGTGGTGCGCAATAAGATCGACCTTTTATCCGAAAGCGAAGGCAAAGCCTTACGGGATGAGGACAATGTAGTGCATGTGTCGGCGTTGAAGGGTATGGGACTGGAGCCGCTGCTGGCGAAGATCGACGCCGTGCTTACCGGCGATCCGGTGGTCACAGTGAAGCTCAAAGTGCCGCAGAGTGAAGGGCGCGTGTTGGCGCAGGTCGAAGCGAAAGCGCGGATATTGTCGCGGAGTTTTCGTGCGGGCAACGTATACATGAAGGTGCAAGCGGCGGAATCGGTGCTGCGCGGGATGAAAAAGTTCGTGAAGGCGGACTAGCTGCGCAAAAATTAAATGGGCTTGCTGCCAAGAAGCGGTGACAATTCCTTGGCCTCAAGCCCATTCGATCCGGAATGGATCGGAGGTGATAGAAACAGTCTACGCCTTCTAGGGTGAAAGTCAAGCCACGCCTAAGGTTCTGCCCGAAGGGCCGCTTATTTCTCTGAGAAACGCCTAAAGTGTTGATTTTGCTGCGTGAAAATGGCGTTTCGTCCGTTGACACTCCTGCTTTTTGGCTGTTAGATTATTAAGTTCTTTACCGCTGCTTTCCGGACATAGATACCCCAGGACAAAACACCCAGGAATGGATGCCGCACTCCAACGAGCTCTAGGCGAACTACTGCTTAACGCAGTACCGACGATCGTGCTGTTTTTGTTGCTGTACGTCGCCTATCGGAAGCTGGTCCACGAACCCCTGATGCGCGTGTTGGCGGAGCGCCATGCCAAGACAGCAGGCGCAGTGGCCAAGGCCCAGGCGGATATCGCCGCGGCGGGGGTGCGTACCGCTGAGTATGAACAGAAGATGCGGGAAGCGCGGGCGACTGTGTTCAAGACCATGGAGGCACAGCGCAAGCAGTTGATGGATGCGCACGTGGCGGGCATCACCGAAGCCAAGGCGCGGGCCCAGGCGCAGGTGAAAGCCGCTAAGGCTGAGATTGAGACGGAAACCGTCACCGCCAAAGTCGGATTGCAGGCGCAGGTGGAAGCGCTGGCGCAGGAAGTGATCCGCGCGGTGGTGAATGTGGATGGAAAGTCCGGACAAGCGCCGGCGGGGCGGACATAATGATGACCCCAAAAGCGACCGTCAGGACAACCGCAATGACGAGATTCGGGATGCTATTCGCCGCGCTGCTGCTGAGTACCACGCTGACATACGCGCAGGAACACCCAGTACCCGCTAAGGCCGCCCCGGCCGGTCACGCCGCAGCCCCCGCGGAAGCCGAGGCGCCGCCGAAAGAAGCGGCGGCCAATCCGCACGCGCAATTCATGGAGTCGCCCTCCGTAAAATTCATCGGCAAGACGCTGGGCGTCGAGACCAAGACGGCATCGAAGATCGCCCTGGGAATCAATTTTTTCATTCTCGCCTTCACCATCTTCTGGCTCAGCCGCACGGGTGTGCCCGCGATGTTCCGAAACCGCACCGCGGCCATCCAAAAAGGGATAGAAGAAGCGCGGAAGGCGAGTGCAGAATCCGCGACGCGGCTGGCCGAGATCGAGGCGCGGCTCTCGAAGCTGGATCAGGAGATCGCCACCATGCGCGGCCAGGCGGAGAGTGAAGCCAAGGCCGAAGAAGAGCGGCTGCGCGCGGCGACCGAAGATGAGAAGCGCAAGATCGTGCAGTCGGCGGAGCAGGAGATCGCGGCAGCGGCGAATACGGCGCGTCGCGACTTGAAGAATCTGGCAGTATCGCTGGCCGTGGGGCTGGCGGTAAAGAAGATCGCGGTGAATGACGAAACGGACAAACTGCTGGTCAAGGATTTTGCCGCTAACCTCGACGCAAAACAAGACCCGAAAGGCAGGAGCTAAGCGATGGCCGCAGTGAGTAGCCGTTACGCCCGCGCCCTGGCTGACGTGGTGATGGCGAACAAACTGGATGCGGCCAAGACCACCTTGGATCTCGAGCAGATGAGCGCGACCATGAAGGACAGCGCTGACCTGCGCAACCTGTGGGAGTCGCCCTCCGTACCGTCACAGCAAAAGCTGAAACTGCTGGACGCGGTGGCGGCGCAGGCGGGACTGGCCAAACAGACGCGTAATTTCCTCGCGGTGTTAATCGACCAGCGCCGCATCGGATTGCTGGACGAGATCACAGCCCTGGTGAAAACGGAGTTGAACGAGCGCATGGGTTTTGCCGAAGCGCAGGTGACGAGCGCGCGCGAATTGAGCGCCGAAGAGCGCAGTAATCTGGAAGCGGAAATAGCCAAGGCCACAGGCAAGACCATCCAGGCGAAGTATGCGCGCGATCCGCAGATCCTTGGCGGCGCGGTGGTCAAAGTGGGCAGCACCATCTATGACGGGTCAGTGCGCGGCAAGTTGCAAAAGATCAAGCAGCAGATGATGAGTTAAAAGCAGCTGCCAGCCGCCGGCTGCCAGTGGAAGGCAAAAGTCAAAAGACGGAATCGGAAAAACATATGGCGCAGATCAAAGCAGATGAAATAACCAAACTGATCCGGGAGCAGATCGAGAACTTCGAGTCGAAGGTGCAAGTCGACGAAGTGGGCACCGTGATCTCACTCGGCGACGGTATCGCCCGCGTGCATGGTCTGGACAAGGTCATGGCCGGTGAACTGCTCGAGTTCCCGCATGATGTGGCCGGCATCGCAATGAACCTGGAAGAAGACCAGGTGGGCGTGGTGCTGCTGGGCGAATACACGGAGATCAAAGAAGGCGACACGGTGAAGCGCACCGGCAAGATCATGAGCGTGCCCACGGGCAACGCGATGATCGGACGCGTGGTCAATGCGCTGGGTCTGCCCATCGACGGCAAAGGCCCCATCACGGCGGAGAAGTTCATCCCGGTGGAGCGCATTGCGCCGGGCGTGATCGACCGGCAGCCGGTGCGCGAGCCGATGGCGACCGGTATCAAGGCCATTGACTCGATGATCCCCATCGGCCGCGGCCAGCGCGAATTGATCATTGGCGACCGCCAGACGGGCAAGACCGCCGTCGCGCTCGACACCATCATCAACAGCAAGGGCAACGACCTGATCTGTATCTACAACGCGATCGGACAGAAGCGTTCGTCGATCGCGCAGGTAGTGAAGACACTGACTGATTTTGGCGCGATGGAGTACACCATCATCGTGGCCGCGTCGGCCTCTGAGCCCGCGCCCATGCAGTACATCGCGCCGTATGCCGCGACCGCCATCGGCGAGTTCTTCCGCGACAACGGCAAGCATGCGCTGGTCATTTATGACGATCTCTCGAAGCACGCGGCGTCGTATCGCGAGATATCGTTGTTGCTGCGGCGTCCCCCGGGGCGGGAGGCGTATCCGGGCGACGTGTTCTACCTGCACAGCCGCTTGCTGGAGCGCGCATCGAAGATGTCGGCCAAGATGGGTGGAGGTTCGCTCACGGCGCTGCCGGTCATAGAGACGCAGGCGGGCGACGTATCGGCATACATTCCGACGAACGTCATCTCCATCACCGACGGCCAGATCTACCTGGAGACTGACTTGTTCAACAGCGGCGTGCGTCCGGCGGTGAACGTTGGACTTTCCGTAAGCCGCGTGGGCGGCAGCGCACAGATCAAAGCGATGCGCCAGGTAGCGGGTACGTTGAAGCTGGAACTCGCGCAGTATCGCGAACTGGCCGCGTTCGCGCAGTTCGGGTCCGACCTGGACAAAGCCACGCAGAATCAGCTCAACCGCGGTAAGCGCTTGGTCGAGATCCTGAAGCAGGGCCAATACGAGCCGCTGCCCTTCTCCAAGCAGATCATCATCATCTACGCCGGGACGAACGGCTTCCTTGACAATCTGGCGGTCGAAGACGTGAAGGCGTTCGAGCACGATCTGAACAAGTACTTGGACACGGTGAACCCCGGCGTGCTGAAGGCGATCATGGAGAAGAAGACGCTCGATGATGCCTTGAAGGCGGACATCAACAAAGTGTTGACCGAATTCAAGCAGCGCTTCGTGGCGGAGCGCCAGGCGGTAGCAGCAAAGGCTTAGTTCCCAGAAGTTGGTTCGCTTAAGCAGGAGGCGTTATGACACTGAAAGAGATCGAAGAACTGATCGAAGATACTCGCAGGACAGCGCGTTCGAACGATAAGGTCGCGTTGAGCGCTGCCCTCGGGACGCTAGAAGTAGCCAGGCAGCTGAGCATTTTGAACGAGACGCTGGCGGGTGCGGAGAAGCCGAGGACGGCGGCGGCAGGGAAGAAGCGTTAAGGGTTTCCCGTTTCCGGTGGCGGACACGAAGGCATCCAGAACAGGCAGCTCGGGTTCCATAGGGATTCCTCGCTGCGCTCGGAATGTAATCAGAGAGCGGCACGGGAATATAAAAACAAATGGCGAACATTCTCGACATCCGGCGCCGTATCCGCAGTGTGAAGAACACGCGGCAGATCACCAAGGCCATGCAGATGGTGTCGGCGGCAAAGTTGCGGCGCGCGCAGGAGCGGGCGCTGGCGGCGCGTCCGTATGCGCAGATGCTGGTGAACGTGCTGAAGTCGCTGGTCTCGCGCGCGGAGATCTATGACCCGGAGACGGGAGAAGTAAAGCATCCGCTGCTGCTGCGCCGCGAAGAGAACAACATCGTGCTCATCGTTGTGACGGGTGATAAGGGACTGGCGGGCGCATTCAATACCAACATCTTGAAGGCCGCGGCCAAGTTTTTGGAGTCGAAGCCGGGCAAGAACGTCGACATCATCGCAGTGGGCCGCAAAGGGCGCGATTATTTCCGCCGCCGCTATCCCACGGTGGAAGCCGGCGCTGTTGCGACAACCCGCTTGGGTGAGAAGCAGATCATCTCTGAGCAGATCGGCGTGTTGAACCGGGTGCCCTTCTCGGCGGCCAAGACCGTGGCGGACGACGTGGTGCAGCGCTACACGGACGGCACGGCCGATGCGGTCTATCTCCTCTATAACGAATTCAAGAGCGTGATCGCGCAGCGGTTGGTGGTGGATGAGATCCTGCCCATCGAGGAGATCGGCGAATCTGACGTACGCATGGCGGAAGAGCGCACCGAAGAAGAGCGCAAACGCGCCATCGATGCAGCCAAGCGGGCGGGCGTGGGTATGCGCGCGGCTGACACCAGCGAGATGGACAAGAAGGCCGCGGGATTCGGCGTGGCCAACGTGGATTACCTCTACGAGCAGGATGCGGAGGAGCTCTTCCGCGGCCTGCTGCCCAAGTACATGGCTATCCAGGTCTATCGCGCGATGCTGGAGTCGGAAGCGGCCGAACATGCGGCGCGTATGACGGCGATGGATTCGGCGACCAACAACGCCAGCGACATGATCGATTCGCTGACGCTGGTCATGAACCGGGCGCGGCAGGCAAAGATCACGAAAGAGATTATCGAGATTGTTTCTGGAGCGGCCGCGTTATGAGATCACGCAAAATACTTGTCGGGATTGTCGCGATGGTGTCGTTGATCGGTTGCGCCCAGGCAGGAGAAAAGCCGGCAAAGAAGACGGAAAACCAAGAGTCCCGATTTCGGAAACTCGAGAGGAAGATGTTCGATGCCTCCGTCAAGTTTTTGAACAATGAAAAGTCAGAATTCCTGGGGATCGTGGACGAAGATTATTGGAGTATTAATGCCGACGGTTCTTCCGGCGACAAAGCCTCACTTTCCGCAGTGAAGTTCCCAGTCCAGGCGATGAGCATCGATCGGATCGAGAGTTCGGAGTTTCGATTGCGGGTATTTGGAAATGTCGCCGTTATAAACGGAAAATCCTTTTACTACAGTGACGCCCAGAATGTTGCCGAAGTGCTTCACACCCAGATCTGGGTCAAGCGGAAGAGCGGTTGGAAGCTAGCAGGATGGCAAGGCACTATGGTGAAGTCGCCCGACCCAAAGAAACAGTAAATTCGAGGATTTATGGCTGAGAACATTGGAAAAGTGATCCAGATCGCGGGTCCCGCGGTCGACTTGCAGTTCGCGGAGGGCAAGCTGCCTCCTATTTATCAGGCGATTCGCGTGACCAGCGAAGGCTTCACCACCACCGAGAAGATCGACGTGATCCTCGAAGTGCAGCAGCACCTCGGCGAAGGACGCGTCCGCTGCGTGGCCATGCAGGCCACCGACGGTATGGT
>JBKKBM010000196.1:0-3719 GCA_046714215.1 Terriglobales bacterium
CAATCCTCCTTGGTTTATCCTCGAAGGAAATGTCCTCCTCCATCCCCAAGCACGTCCGCGTGAACCAGACCGCCGGCACCGGCATGGACATAGACTGGACGGACGGCCACCAGAGCCACTACAAATTTCAGTACCTACGCGACGCCTGTCCCTGCGCCCTCTGTGACGACGAACGCGAAAAATCTGGTACCGACTTTACCGAGCCGCCTAAAGCGAAGCCCGGATCACTCCCCATGTATCGCGAGCCCGCCCGCCCCACCGAGTCCACGCCTGTCGGCAAATACGCCATCACCTTCAAATGGAGTGACGGCCACACCAACGGCATCTACTCCTGGGAATTCCTCCGCATGATCTGCCCCTGCGAAGAATGTAAAGCCATCCGCGCCACCGGCGGCAAACTCACGGCCGGCGGCAGCGGGGCCATTCTGGATTGAGAGCCCGTTCACCACGGGAGCCACGGAGACACTGAGAAAAATAGATCAAAGGTTGCCAGCCCGAATGACTGGATGATGTGGTGCAGATCCGAATTACACGGTTATCCGGTTATCAGATTTTCAAATTCTTTGGTTTTCTCTGTGTCTCCGTGCCTCTGTGGTGAATCGATTTTCCATTTAAAATGATTTACCCGCGTTTATCCGTCTTTGATCCGCGGTTAAGGTCGCCCTTGTCTCTGCTCGACAAACTCAATCCCCAGCAGCGTGAAGCCGCCGAGCATATCGAAGGCCCGCTGCTCATCCTCGCCGGTGCGGGGTCGGGGAAGACGCGCGTCATCACCTATCGCATCGCGTATCTCGTCGAGAACATAGGCGTCGCGCCGGATTCCATCCTCGCCGTCACCTTCACGAACAAGGCTGCGGGAGAGATGGGCGAGCGTGTGGAACGCCTCATCGGCGGACGCACCCTCGCCAAGCCCGTCATCTCCACCTTCCACTCGTTCTGTGTGCGCGTCCTGCGTAAGGACATCGAAGCCCTCCGCGTCGGCGATACCGGTTATAAAAAAGACTTTGCCATCTACGACGAGTCTGATCAGCAGTCCGTCGTCAAGTCAGCCATGAAACGCCTCGGCCTCCAGCGCGATGACAAGCAACTCACGCCGCGCACCGTACTCTCGCGCATCTCCTGGGCCAAGAGCCACATGCTCGACCCGCAGGAAGTCTATCTTCAGTCCGCGGATCCGAAGACTGAGCGCATCGCCCACATCTATGAGATCTATCGTCAGGAGTTGCGCAAGGCCAACGCCCTCGATTTCGACGATCTGCTGCTTGAGACGGTGCGCCTGCTCAAAGCCAGCGGTGAGACCCGCGAAAAGTACAACCGCCGCTTCGAATATCTGCTCATCGACGAATATCAGGACACCAACCGTCCGCAGTACGAGATGATGAAGCTGCTGGGCGGCTCCCACCACAACGTGTGTGTGGTCGGCGACGAAGATCAGTCCATCTACTCGTGGCGCGGCGCAGATATTCGCAACATTCTCGAGTTTGAAAAGGATTTCCCCAACACCAAGGTCATTCGACTCGAACAGAATTACCGTTCCACGCAAACCATCCTCGAAGGTGCGTCTGCGGTGGTAGCGAACAATACTCAGCGTAAAGGCAAGAAGCTGTGGACCGAGCGCCAGGGTGGCGGCAAGATCGGATACTACGAAGCGCCCGATGGCGAGAATGAATCGCTTTTCATCGCGGACCAGATCTCAAAATTTCTGAAGTCCGCTGATGACCCCCATTCCGAAGCCCCGCCGCGCCGTGCTGCCGTACTCTATCGCACCAACTCCCAGTCGCGCTTGTTTGAGGAATCGCTACGTCGTTACGGCATCAAGTACAACGTGGTCGGCGGCTTCTCTTTCTACGACCGCTCGGAGATCAAGGACATGATCTCCTACCTCAAGCTCATCAATAATCTCGACGACTCCATCGCTCTGCTGCGCGTGATCAACACGCCCACGCGCGGCATTGGAAAAACGACGATGGAGACCATCGAGCGCATCGCCCTCGTGACCGGCCTCACTCTCTGGGCCGCCATCGGCCATGCCGTAAAAGAGCAGTTGCTCGCCTCCCGCTCACTGGCCGCACTCAAGACTTTTCAGGAGATCATCACCGACGCTCGCGCGATGCTCTTTGGCAACTTCACCGAACAGCTTCAGCAGACGTCTCCGCCCGAACCCCCAAACGCCGCCGACCTCGCCGATTTCGAAAACACCACCGAGATCCCTGATACCGAAGGTACCGAAGATACCGACGACTCTGACAACACCAGGTTCGACTTCGGCGGTGCCCTTTCCGATCCAATAAGCGATCGTCCCACGGATACTAATGACGTCCCCGCAGCCCAACCAGGCTTTCGCGTGCCCGGCGGCACGGCCTCGCTGCCTGAAGTCCTCAAGTTCCTCATCGACCGCACCGGCTACATCAAGCAGCTCGAAGAAGAAGCTACGCCCGAAGCCATCGGACGCATCGAGAACCTGCAGGAACTCGTCAACGCCGCCCGCGACTCGCGCGATCGCTCCGAAACCCTCGACGAATTCCTCGACCACGCCGCCCTCGTCAGCGACACCGATCAGTTTGACCCCAACGCCGGCGCTACCCTCATGACGCTGCACGCGGCCAAGGGCCTGGAGTTTCCGTTGGTCTTCCTCGTCGGTATGGAAGAAGGTCTCTTTCCCAGCTCGCGCACGCTGATGGACCCCAACGGCCTTGAAGAAGAGCGCCGCCTCTGCTACGTCGGCATGACCCGTGCCATGGATCGCCTCATCGTCACCCGCGCGCGCTATCGCCGCCGCTACGGCACTGACATGCCCGAGGCTAGCGTGCCTTCACGCTTTCTCGAAGAGATTCCGCCACAGCTTCTGGAAGACATCGGCTCGCCCGGTCGCCACTCCGCCACTCCCAACTTTACCTCTGACCTCAGCGACACCCACTACAGCTACGAGGACGAAGATCAGAGCGCGACTCCGATGAACGATCTCAGCTACACCCCGCGCGGCGCACCGCGTAGTTTCGACAACAAATCCGGCAGCAAGTACGGCAATCAGGCCGGTAACTCCGGCGGCGCCAAGCCCGGCAACAAGCCTTCCGGCGGCACTTACAACTCCGTCGACAACATTGCCGACTTCTTTGCCTCGCGCGGGAAAAAATTCAATACGGCCAGCCTCAGTCAGGCGAAGGCGCGCACCGAAGCGCCTGCTGGCGGCAAGGGTTTCCGCCCCGGACAGAAGGTCCGCCACCCGAAATATGGCGAAGGCACCGTCTATCACCGCGAAGGAGAAGGGGAAAATGCCAAGATTACGGTACAATTTCCTCGCTTCGGTTTAAAGAAACTGGTGGAGAAGTTCGCTCAGTTGGAAAAGGCATAATTCTGCCCCTTTAGGGGCGATCGATGTTAGCCCAGCGCTTTAGCGCTGGGGAAGGTGACAACAAGATTCAAGTCCCTTTAGGGACGACTGAAATCACTGGCAGCTGGCAGCTGACTCTAAAAAAAGGAAATCATGGCAAACACAAAGAAGCTCTCGAAAGACGAACGCAAGAAGACCAAGCGCGCTTCGCGTAAGAAGGCCGCTCCCAAGGCCAAGCGCACGCACGCACGCGGTTCCGTGAAGCAGAAGGTAAAGAAGATGGTTCGCGGTCAAAGCAAGCGTTAACGCATCATGCCATCAGCGCCCACCCGGGCGCTGATGGCTGATGGCTTCTAAAAAACGACCGGTTTCGCCAAGGAGTCCGCCA
>JBKKBM010000197.1:0-3116 GCA_046714215.1 Terriglobales bacterium
CCCAAGAAGAAAGTGGCCTTCACTCGGGAGAGCGAGATTGATGCAAACGACCTCTACTCAGCCACTTATGAATGGCTTACTCAATTCAAAGACTTTTCCTTAACTTCGGGTGGGTTTGAAGTCTGCTAGGGAGTCCTATCGCCCGGCGCACTTCTTTACTCGCCCCTCCCGCGACTCCGCACCTCCGCGGTGAGAATAGCCTTTGCCTTTACCGTCATTTGCGCTTATTTCTGGCTTCTCCGGTCTCTGTCCTCCGTGGTGAGATTGCCCCGTTTTTGAGCTTTGGCGCCTCCCCTAGCAATTACCTCGCCGTCTTTCGCCTGCCAAAAATACAACTTAGATTTTTTCGGTTGCGTCCCAGTAGGCAGGAGTAGAATCCACGAATAAGCGTATGGTCCCTTTTTCTTACGGGGACGTTCTAGAGGGACCTTCTCCCGCAGTGTGAGGCCCAAATGAACCTGCACTTCAGCTTTAAAGCCGCTAAGTCTGCCGTCCTCGAAAATGAGATCCAACAGCATGTGCAGAAGCTGGAGAAACGTTTACAAGTCTTTCGTCCTGACCTGGTCCACCTGCATGGCACGCTCGACCATGCGCCCCGTGAATCTTTCGCTGTCAGCCTGAACCTGCGTCTGCCTTCCGGGCAGTTGACTGTCCAGAGCAGTGGCAGTTCGGCCAGCGCCGCAGTGAAGGTGGCGTTCAGCGATTTGGTGAGTCAGTTGGGCCGCCACAAGGAATTGCTCCGCAGCCAGCATAAATGGCAGCGCCAGAAGGACCAGCGCCAGCGAGCGATCGAAGTGGCGCCCGAAGACGTTGCCTCCGAAGCGCCGATGGCCGACGACACCTTCATCCCCTCGGTCTTGCCGCCCGCTTCGCAGCGCAAGACCAACGGACATTCCACACCCGCGGAGATCAACGAAGCGGTGTTTGCCGATGAGAACCGGCCCAACATTCAGGCCGACGTCCGCTCTTACATCGACGCCAATCTGCCGCGCCTGGAACGCTTTGTGGCGCGCGAGTTGCGTTACGTGGAAGCCAATGATCTGGGCGGAGCTACGCCCATCCCGGTGAATGAAGTCGTGGATGAAGTAGTGGTCACCGCACTTTCCGCCGAACAGAAGCCGCCGCACCTGGTGCTGGAACGCTGGCTCTATCGCCTGGCCATCCAGGCCATCAAACGCATCGCCGCCGGCGAGGCTGATTTTGACCGCGTTCCCCTGGAACAACATGTGGGCACGCAGAACGTGACCGGCAGTGACGAGAACTTTCTCCAGTTCCATCAGCCCGGTGAGACCTTGAACCGCGAAGATGTGATCGCCGACGTGCGTGCCAGTAATCCTGAAGAGCTGGCCGCCTCTGACGAGTTGATCGACCAGTTGGAGACGGCGCTCCACGGCGTCAGCCGCGAAGAGCGGGAGGCATTCGTCCTTTACGCCATCGAAGGCTTCACCGTAGATGAGATCGCGGAGGTCACCGACCGCCCTGCTGATCAGGTCCGCGGCGCCATCGAGCGCTCCCGCGAACACTTGGGTCGCAAGCTTCCCGCTAGCCATACGCTGAAGAAGAAGCTGCTGCAGCATTCCAGCGTGGCCTGACGCGGCCTACCTCAGACTTCAAACCCAACGCATTACCGTCATCGAACTTTTACCATTATCCAAGGAGCAGACCTGAATGACCCCGCAATGGCGTGACGAACTTCGGCAGTTGGCTGTGATCGAATCCCCGGACGGTTGCGCGATCTCCTTTTATTTCCAGCCCGCGACTCCCCAGGACAAATCCCACCGTCGTGAGACCATCCTGGTGAAAGACCTGGTCCGCGATGCGCTGAAGAACCTCGACCGTACCGGCAATCAGGCCCGCGCCCGCGCCGATCTGGAGCGCATCCTCGGCATGGCCGACCAGATACACAATAATCATTCCCGCGCCAAAGCGATCTTTGCCTGCGCTGAGCATGGGCTTTGGAAAGAATTCGATCTGCCACCCACCGTCGGGCAGACCGGCTTGCATGTGAACAATCGCTTCCACCTCACGCCCATCACGTTGGCCGTCGTCAATGTTCCGCAGGCCACGATCGCGCTCATCGATCGGGAGAATGCGCGCATCCTCGACTTGGAGTTGGATCAGATCACCGAACGCGAGACCATCCATGACGAGCTTCCGCGGCACGGCCGCAGCGACGGTTTTCGCGGCTACGATGCCGGACACCTCGAACGCCATGTTGACAACGAGGCCATGCGTCATTTCAAAAAGATCGCCGACCGGCTGAAGGACCTCCAGGCCGCCGGTCAGTTGCACCCCTTGATCGTGGGCTGCCGCGCGGAGGTCTGGTCGCAGATCGAGCCGCATCTGCATACCTATGTGCGCGAGGCGCTGGTCACGCGCCTCGAGCTGGATCCGACTGCCACCGCCGATCGCATCCGCGAAGAAGCGCTGAAGCTGCTGGCGGAGCGTCGCCGCAGTAACGTGACGAGTGCGGTACGAGAGGTGCTGGGCGAAGCGCAGCGCAATGGACGCGGCTCCGTTGGCCTGCATCATGTCATCACGTCGCTGGAGCGCGGGGAAGTGCAGACCTTGTTCATCGGCGAGAACTTCAGCGCCTCCGTCGTCGAGTGCGCCCACTGCGGGCACCTGGACACCCGTCGCGTAGAAAAATGCGCCGTCTGTGCGCAGCCGACCCGCGAGGCCGAGGACGCCGTGCGCGCATTGATCGGCCACGCGCTCAAGAGTGGCGTCGAGATCAAGTACGTCGAAAAAAATGAAGAGGATCCGGAGTTTGAGATTGCCGGAAACATCGCTGCCTGGTTGCGCTTCCGGGCCGACCAGAATACCCCGGCGAAGGTGGCTACTGGGGAATCGGCGGCGCCGTCGGGTGAAAGGGTCGCCAGCTAGTGGTTTACGAATTCGAGTGAGGCGGGAGTGAATGCGACCGAGGCAGGAGCCCGACCCAGCCATTGATTTATTGACTCATTTGCTCAGTAACACATTAAGCATCAACCTGGTTCCAATGATCCAATGAAGAAATGAGGAAATAATTCCAGCGCTTCCCCCGCCTCCGCCATCCGTGATAAATTATTAGAAGTTGAGGCCAGCGCCCGCCCGGGTGCTGTTTTTATCTGACG
>JBKKBM010000198.1:0-4474 GCA_046714215.1 Terriglobales bacterium
TTGATAGTGATACCGGTCACAACGTCCACGTTAGAGGCAATAGAGTCGTCATTACCGACCAGAAGGGGAATCAAGTCAGCCAGTTCAAGAATCCCCGGGCCAATACACAAAAGCGCGTAGAGGATGGAAAGTGGATACCAAAAGACTAGCAGTGAAATTGTTCGAGGCCATCGACGTGTGGAAGCGAATCTCAGAAACCAGGGTAGTGTGCTACCGGTGTTTCAAGAATCTCTCGACAGGCCTGCACAGCGTTCAAAGTGCTGATTTTTTCGAGATTCCTTTGGATGCATCGCGCCTTGCGACCATTCAGCAGCAACAGCTCCAGTTATTCGCGGAGCAAGATCCCGATGATCGGGCCGGCGCATTTCCTACCCTGAGTGAGGCTATTGAATCTCACGAGAGTGACTTTGAATGATAGCTCCGCCTCCGGCTACGCGCACGACGCGGCCGGCAACATGACGCAGAACGGCTCCGCCAATTATGCCTACGACGCGGAAAGCCGCATCGCCAGCATCGATTCGGGTGCCACCACCTACACCTATGATGCTGGCGGAAATCGCGTAGGAAAAACCACGGGTTCGAATTTCACGGAGTATATTTATTTTGGCAGCGACGTGGTTGCGGAGAAAGACCAGGCGGGCGCGTGGACGGACTACATCTTCGCGGGCGGCAGGCGTATCGCGAAGGCTCCCGGCGTGGTTGCGACTTCGGGAACCGAGTACTACCACGCCGACCATCTCGGCTCGGCGGGGCTGATGACGAATGCGTCGGGAGGAGTCGTAGCAAACAGCGAAGGCACCTTCCTGCCTTATGGACAGGAATACGCTCCCACCACGACGACAAATCATTACAAGTTCACCGGCAAGGAACGCGACGCGGAGACGGGCTGCGATTATTTCGGCGCGAGATATTACTGCTCGACGATGGGGAGGTTTCTTACCGTCGATCCTCTCGACCCAATCACAGAATTCGACCATACCGACGAGGAGGGGAGGCAGGAGTTCGAGGAGTATATTTCGGATCCGCAAAACTGGAACCGATACAGCTATGTTGGAAACAGCCCGCTCTCTCACGTCGATCCCGACGGTAGGGCGAGGATTCAAGCATTTTGGAACGCCGCCCAAGCGGCGGGACGGGCGGCCGCCACTGCCGGACGTGCAATTGCTAACGGTGCGCGCGCTGTCGGCAATGGGGCCGTGAATACTTATCAACGCGCCACTATGTACTTCAACTCTTATTCAGGACAACAGATGATGGGCAATGTTGCGGATGCGATTGCCCCTCCTGGAACGCCATCGTTTAACCTCTCATCTATCAGTAGACTCCGTCCAGGCGAAGTTCTCACGGGATTGCGGTTAGCAGAGCAGAAAGGCCTTCAATTAGCGGAGAGTGCACACGTAGGCGCGGACTTCGTGGATTCCGCTGGCAAGACATACGATGCAATGGGAGGCGCAGCAGCATTCCAACACTTCGGTGACGGTGGTAAATTCCTTTCGTCTGTAACCGATCACGTTCTCAAGTCAGTAGACTTTGTGGCTATTGATTTGAAGGGGGCGTCGAAAGCACAGATCGGGGTTGTGAAAGATTTCGTCAAAACACTGAGTAAGGAACAACAAGACAAAGTCATCTACGTCAAATGAGGTGTCGATGGGAGCAATCGCGTTTTCGAGTGACCACGAACACAGTTGGGTAGTGGCAGGCTGGGCTTTCCGACAGGTGCTAGACGACGTGATGTCGCAGCATCGGAACGATAGAGCGATGGCCGAGGCGTTTATTGAGGCGGGCGCAATCGGCGGACTTATGATTCACATGTTGGAGCCCGGCTTGGCCAAAAGGGCTACCTGCGCAATAAAACAGGTTGCCTCAGAAATATTGTCAGGGTCGACTGAAACCCTGCTCGCCTCGCAGCCCTATGGGGATGCACCAACCATTGAACAATACAGAAGGTCATTAAAAGACCTGCTCCGGGTAATTCCAGAGGATTAAGTTGGGTGTTTTGAAACGGAAACCTTCTTTCGATTAGGGGGCCCCGTGATACATAGAAGAAAGATGTGGAAGGTCCTGGAGATCTCCTTCAGGCTGGAGGCGGAAGATCGAAGGCTGATTAGATAACGGCGTCGGCTCCAGACTGCCGAGTACACTCTGAGGTCGGTTTTGCAAAACGACCCAGGACTCGGGAGAGAGGAGCCGAGCAATGCAGAACCTAGGCTGTGATCTACATACGCGATTCCAGCAGATCGCAGGTCAGCAACGAAATTTCGCGAGGAAAGATTGACCGCCGCCGGCTACAACCTGGATGGCGGCATGCGCTGGCTGAAGTATCCCGACAGCCGGGTGGTCGCCTTCGAGTATGACGCCGCCGCCCGTCTCCACCAGGCCGGCATGACTGAGTTCAATGGCGCGGCCGTGAGCTACAACTACTGGAATGTGCCCGCCACGGTGAGTGGCGCGCCGGGCTTCCACGCCGGCGGCGCCCGGCTGGATGTGCAGCAGCTCGATCCCGTGTTCCTTTGACCTGCACCCATTCTTCACGCACCGGATCATACGACGGCACTTTCATTTCCTAGCCTAGTTGAGTGGGATTGCGGTTCCCGATGTGAGTATTTCTGGGACGCGTACTGCATTGTTGCGCAGCCAGCGCAAATTGGGATCCTTAGACCGTGATCGAGTCAGAATGGACTTAGTCACCACAGGGTTCTTAGCCTTGAGCAGGCGCTTAAACATCTTGTGATACCGTCTGCGAAGGTAGTCACGAACGGCTCTTTTCCCTATTAAGTCTTCGCACTGGTGATCTCTGCATCTTCTAAAGCTGGTCTGCCAAGTCAGCGCCGGGGCACCTGCAATGGCATTCGCAAGATTCCGAGGGTTCCCTCGATAGTCTGAGCTATCGAGAAATGCTCTCAGCAGATCGAAGTTGTCACGAAGTTTCCAAACATATTCCGCTTCACTTCCTTGTTCGTACACCGTCATCTTCATTGCTAGATCCTGCGCCGACCGTGCGGTCCTAAGAATCACCTTCAACTCTGGCCAGTGGCGCTCTAAAAAGGCAACCCAACCATCCCTGCTACTCAAGAGATAAGCAGTCGAAATTCTTTCCTTGGGTCCGCGCCTTTTAGGGCTTGGTGCACCCAGTTCCGCTTTAGCTTCATACCAACCGATCTCACTTGACAGGGCGGATTCGAGTTTGTTGACACGAGATTCGAGGTCGTTCAGGCGCTCTTCGGTACTCTTCCGAAAAATTAGCTGGGACATGATTCGTCTGATCCTGTTAGCGAATTGGAACTATTTCTATCTTGTTTGTCGATGAATTGGAACTAATTCCATAAACCACCGAATTGAGCCTCCCTAAGCTCGTTACATTTCGCCTGAAACCGTGCGAGTGTGTGCGTGGTGAAACGCAATCGACAAGACGTTTCCGAGGTTGCGGCGGGGCCGGGTGCTGCCGCACAAACGGGCGAGTGGAATGCGGTCCGATCAAATTCCAGATCATCGGTTGACGACTCCGACCTGGGACAGAGAAGGCCTACACTTCCAGCGACAGCAGGCCGAACGCCTGAGACTCGCCCTCCATCTCTGTCTAAAAGTCGTCGGGAGCGCGAGGGTGGAACCCTCGCCACAAGCGGCGGCGAAGCCGCCGCCCCTCAAGCGCTGCTTCAGCAACCCCCTTCAACAGAACGACTAGACGCGGAATATCTTTCGCGCCTCGTTGGATTCTTTCGCAAGTTGGATCAATGGGACGGCGAAACAAGTTCTCGGGAGGTTATGTGAAACATACAGCACGCAAGAAGCCGCATGAATGTGACGGCAGGTATTGCTTTCATGGAGCATTCAACAAACGTGCCGACGCTGAGGCGAAAAAGCGACGCGTTGGCAAAAACGCCTTTATCCAAGGCAAGTGGGTAGGCAAAGGAAGAAGCCGGTATGCCTACATCGTTATGGAGCAGGACTCCGCAGCGGGGTTCGACTTCTAATGGCCGTCTACCTGGTTCACTTCCACCGCCGCTACAAACACGCTCAACACTACATGGGATTCTACGAGAGCGACGACGTACGAAGTCGCATGGAACGCCATGCAGCCGGACGTGGAGCACGATTGCTGGCAGCCGTCTCGGGCGCAGGCATTGCGATGCGAGTGGCCCGGCTATGGCGCGGTCGAAAAGCGGACCGCACGTTCGAGCGCAAGCTCAAGAACTCTTGCCGTCTCGCGAATCTCTGTCCGGTATGCAGCGGTCCCCGTGCCCACCGCCGAGGGAAACTGTAAGTGAAGACTTGCAGTACTTGCGGAAGCGCAGCGGACTTGTCACTGTGCGGATTGATCTCAACGGTTGGACAATCCCCTCGACTTCAAAAATGCAGCCAAGGGGTTTTGCTCTGCAAAGGCTGTATACACACCCTCTTTGACTCTAGCGGCTCCGGAACACTCACCACTTTCATTCAGTCGCTGAAACAGGCGTATACGGCGCTAGCAAACGCC
>JBKKBM010000199.1:0-2942 GCA_046714215.1 Terriglobales bacterium
GTCCGGCACATCAGTCGCGGTGAAATTCGTGATGAGGTTGACAAACTTGTCGGCCTTCAGGACCACGCCTTTCAGTAGTTGCGGGTTCACCAGCTTGGGTTTGGGCGCGGCAAAGCGCGCAAAATCGGTGACCACTTCGCCGAATTTTTCCACCTGCACGCCTTTGCTGAGCCATCCGGCGCAGGGCGCGAAGACGTCGCGGCCGTGGAAGGTATTGCTCACCGGCTGCAGGAAATAGTGCTCCGCTGTCACGTGGCGGACGCTCAACCGCTCTTCGCGCTCATACACCAGTGACAGCACTCCGTTGTCCGGCGCCAGGAAGATGTGTTTTTCCGTCACCACCAGCAGCGGACGCCGGTTGGTGCCCACGCCCGGATCCACCACCACCATGTGTACGGTGTCCGGCGGGAAGTAGTTGTAGGTCTGGGCGATGGTCAGCGCCCCATCGAGGATGTCGAACGAATGTACGGAGTTGCTGATGTCCACGATCTGGGCGTCGGGATTCAGTTTCATGATCACGCCCTTCATGGCGCCGACAAAATGGTCGGACACTCCAAAATCGGTCGTGAACGTCACCAGACGGTTGGCCACAGGCTTTTTCTCCCCAGTTCGTAAATGATGCAGACGAAACGCTGACTTAGCTGAAGGCCGAAAGTACCGTGCCGGGTCTTTAATGTCAAGGCTTTGCATGTCAAGGATTTGCCGTATACCAGCCGGCAACCGCAGGCTCAAATCCGGCAACTTACTGTCATGCATTCTCTGGCCCGCGCGCTGGCGGTCTCGGCTTTACTCCTCTTCGCGCTTCTGACCCTCGGCGGTTGCAGTGGCTCCTTCAGCCAGGACTTACTGCGGGCGCAGCAGGCGGAACAGCAGGGCAACACGGCGGAGGCGTTGCAGGCCTATGAGAAGGCGTTGGCGCGCATCCCCGCGCGGGACCAGCGTACCGCGTCTACCGTGCAACTGCGCATTGGTCTTTGCCAACTTCGCTTGGCGCAGCCCGACGCCGCCTTTCTCAGCTTCCAGAAAGCGGTCTTGCTCGATGCCAAAAATCTCGAAGCGCACCGTCGCATGGCCGAACTGCTTCTGATGGGCGGCGCCACGCAGAAGGCCGCCGAGGAATTGATCGCCATCTTGAAGAAGGACCCCAATGACGCCGCTGCCATCGGCGTACTGGGCACCGCTTATGCCAGCGCTGGTGACAACGCGGCGGCTACCCAGTTGCTGGAGCGTTCCTTCCAGTTGAACGCGGCGGATGCGCAGGTGGCCATCACCCTGGCTGAACTTTATAATCGCACCAACCGGCCCGACGATGCCCGGCAAGTCCTCGTCCAGTCTGGCGCGCGGCATGGCGGCCAGGGCGACGCCTGGCTCGCCCTGGGACGCCTGGAAGAGCAGGAGGGCCGCGCGGGGGCGGCCGATTCCGCCTACCGCTCCGCCGTCAAAGCCGACGACAGCGTGCGCAACAACCTACGTCTGGCGCAATTCCTGCAACGCGCCGCCCGTCTGCAGGAAGCCGAAGCAGTGCTGAAGCGTGTGGACGCCAAACAGCCTAACGCACCATCTTTGCTCGCGGACTTCTATCTCGTTTCCGGACGGCCCACGGCGGCCAGCGCGGTATATGCAGCCACGCTTCGCCCGCACGACCCGGCGGCGCGCGGCTTGGACAGCAGCACCATGGGCAGCCGAAACCTGGTCACCCGCTCCATCGAAGCCCTGGTCGATCTTGCGAGTAAAGATGTGGACCGTGATACGCGCGCCGCGCGTCAGCTCCTGGTGGAATATCAGGACGACCTTGATCCCGTCACGCGTAGCATCCTGCAGGCGGAGATCGCGCTGCGGGAGAATGATCTTCCGGCAGCGGAGTCGCACGCCCGGGCGGCGGTGCAACAGGATCCCACTTCAGTCCCCGCCTTGTTTGTGCTGGGCGCGGCCTTGAAATACAGTGGCCGCAAAGCTGAGGCCAAGGCTGCATGGAACGCGGCTTTCCAGGCTGACCCCGCTTACGTGCCCATCCAACTCGCGCTGGCGGCGGAGAGCGTGGAAGAAGAGGAGTGGATCACGGCGGAGGAGCACATCACACCCGTGGTCCGCGAGGAGCCCGCCAACCTGCAAGCACTCATCCTCTATGCCCTCGTGCTGCAGGGCCAAAAGCGATGGGACTCAGCGGAGTCCATCGCCCGGCGCGCGCTGCAGGTGGATCCAAATCATCCGGTGGCGGCCGTGGTGCTGGGAGATATCTTGTCGGGAAAGAAGCAGTATGGTGACGCGCTCGCGAGCTATCAGCGGGCTCTCAGTGCTGATTCGCAATCGGTGCCGGCGTTGAACGGACTGCTGGCCCTCTATCGCAAGGGAACGCTGAACCGCGCGGCTATCCGAAGAGTGGAGAAGGTCGCGGCGGAGCCGCCGGCATCCGCGGCGTTGGTCGAAGTCGCGGGGCGCCTCTACCTCGACCGCGGATTGAAAGCCGACGCCAAGCGCGCATTGCAAAAGTCTTTAGACCTCGAGCCGCACCGGGCCAGCGCCGCTTTGGCGCTGATGCAGATGTCGCTCGAGGCGCGTGACGCTGCCTCCGCCGCGCGCTTCGCCGTCACTGCTACGGGACGCGCTCGGCCCGCGCTGGCGGAGTTGATCCAAGGCAGGGAAGCGGAGCTGCGCAGCGACCGGGCGAAGGCCATCCGCCACTATGAGACTGCCGTGCGGTTGGGCGAGAGCACCGGCGCCGCCGCCAATAACCTGGCGTGGATCTACGCGCAACAAGGCGTGCAACTCGATCGCGCGCTGGAGTTGGCCAAGCGGGCCAAGGACCTCGATCCTAAGAACCCTGCCATCTGGGACACGCTGGGTGCGGTGCATCTGCGGCGTCGCGATTTCACTGCGGCTACGGAAGCGCTGACCTCCGCGAGGGCATTGATTGAGGGCGTGGGCGCGCCGCCCTCTACGCG
>JBKKBM010000200.1:0-11201 GCA_046714215.1 Terriglobales bacterium
GACACGCAGTACCACGCGCGCAAGTACGAAGCGGCGATCGCGACGTTGAGCAACGGACTACGGCTGTCGCCGGATGATCCGTTCATCTACGCGCACCTGGCGAATGCGAATGCGCGGCTGCACCGCACGGACGAGACGCTGCGGTACGTGCGTGAGGCAGAGAAGGAAGGCGCTGATTATTCCGGCGTCCTGCTGGCCACAGGTGAAGCCCTGATGTACACGGGCGAGACCGACGCGGCGATGGAGCGCTTCACGCGGTCGATGCAGGCGATCGACGCCAACCGCATCGATGCGCGGCTGGCCATTGCGCGTCTGTTCGTGCGCGACCAGAAGTTCGAAGACGCCAAGCAGCAAGTGGGGCTGGCGTTTGCGGAGTCACGCATCGGTGAGGCGCAACCGGTCTCGGCCGACAATTTTGTAGACGCGGCCAACATCTTCCTGAGCGCGCATGATTTCGACCTGGCGCGGAAGTATTACGAGTTTGCCCGGGCGGCAGGCGCGGGCGAGGAAGCGACTTCCATCGGCCTGGCCAACACCTACCTGGCGATGGGCAACGCGCGCCAGGCGGAAGCGGAACTGGCGGTGCTGGGCGAGCCCTCAGGCTATTTGACCAACTACGACTACATGGTCACGCGAGGCGCGATCTTCCGGCAGCGGCATGATTCGACGTCGGCGCTGTATGCGTTCTCACGCGCGCGGGCACTGGCCGCCGATGATGACATCGCGCAACGTCAGGAGTATGACGTAGCCAGCGAAGTGGGCAAGAAGATGCGGTGGATCGACATGACCACTTCCTCCGACATGTCTCTGCGGGGGACTTTTGAAGACGCGACCATTTACATGCTGGATTCACAGATCGCGGTACTCAATGGCAGCCCGTTCGCGATCGCGCCGCGTTCGACGATGGAGATGCAACTGAGCCACCGCTTCCGGTACGAGAAACCAGGCATGCCCCCAGTGACGATGGGGGTGCAGGTGCGCTCCAACCGAGGCGAAGTCTCCGTGCCGAGCGAGGTGCAGATCGTCAACCGGGCGACGCTGGACACCGCGTTCCATGCGGGCGTGTCACCCACGCTCAGCCTGGGGAGCAACCGCATCAGCCTGGATACCGGCATCCAGTTCACGGTGCGGCGGGACAGCTTGTCACCCGTGGAGATCAATCAGAACCTGTTCCGGCAGTATCTATATTTTTCTACATCGCCGTTCGGGAACTGGCTGGCGGTGCGCGGCAGCGCGTTCCATGAGGGCGGCCCGTTCAGCGCCCGCGACTTGAAGTCGAAGGAAGTGGGCGCGAACGTGGAGTTCACGGTGGCGCGTCCGTGGGGCCGTACGGGTCTGGTGACCGGATGGTCGGCCCGAGATGTGAAATTTGAGCCGCTGGTGCGCGAGTTCTACAGCACAAACACCTATGTTGGGGTGCAACGTCGCTTTGGGAAGAACCTGAAGTTGACGCTGCTGGGCAATTACATCCGCTCGTGGCGGGTGCAGGACTTGGCTTACGCGACGGCCCAGGCGATGGCGCCATCTTTCGCGTTTGACTACCGTCCCGGCCCAAAATGGACTTTTGAGGGGAACTTCGCGTTCCAGCGGGGCATGAACATTCATACGTATGACAACGTTCAGAGCCGGATCCTCATCTCTTATGTAAAGCCGTTCCGTTCCAGCTCCAGTGATGGCTTTGGCATGGTACCGGTCGAGTATCCGATCCGGATCTCTTTCGGTGTACAGCAAGAACAGTTTATGAATTTTACTGGCCGCGGCAGCTCGCAGATCCGTCCAGTAGTGCGAGTGTCGCTCTTTTAAGAGCCAAGGGGCCCATGAAGATCTGTCTAGTAAGCGCATTCCCGCCGAGCCGAAGGGGACTGAGCGAGTACGGGTATCACATAGCGCGAGAGCTGCAGGCGGATCCATTGTTGAGTGTGACCTTGCTCAGCGACGACCTGGGGCCTGACGTAAAGGAGCTGGACGGGTTTGACGTCGTCCGCTGCTGGCACTTCAACGCGCTGAGCAATCCCTTCAAACTGTTGCGCACGATCCGCGAGATCAAGCCGGACGTGGTGTGGTTCAACCTGCTGTTCTCGACCTTCGGGGACAAACCCCTGCCAGCGGCGATGGGATTGGTGAGCCCGCTGCTCACGCGACTCGCGGGCTACTACACGCACATCACGCTGCACCACTTGATGGAGAATATCAACCTGGACCACGGCGGCGTGCGTTTTCAAAAGCTGTACCGTTTTGCCGGGAACATCTCTACCCGGCTGCTGCTGGCGGCCAACTCCGTCTCGGTGCTGCTGCCGGCATACCGGCGAACGCTGATGCAGAAGTACAACGGGCGCAACGTGCACTTCCGCGCACACGGCATCCTCTCAGCGCGACCGGAGTATCCCGATTTTTCCTTGCGCGGCGGGACAGAACACCGGGTGATTGCATTTGGCAAATGGGGAACGTACAAGCGGCTGGAGTTGTTAATGGACGCTTTTGCTCAGGTGATCGAGAAAGTGCCAAACGCGCGGCTAGTGGTGGCGGGCGGCAACCACCCGATGACCCCGGGGTATGTGGAGTCAGTGGCAGAGCGTTTTAAGAATAGTCCGTACGTGCGTTTCACGGGATACCTGGAAGAAGACCAGATCCCGGAGCTGTTTCAGAAGGCTTCGATGATGGTGATGCCGTATTCGTCGGCGACCGGGTCAAGCGGGGTGGCGCACCTGGCGTGTGAGTACGGCGTGCCGATCGTGTGCGCAGACATTCCGGACTTCCGCGAGATGGCGCAGGATGAAGACCTGGCGCTGGATTTTTACGAGACGGGGGACGCGGACAGTCTGGCGGCAACCATGACTACGCTGTTGCAGGATGACAGCCGTCTGCACGCGATGGGCGAACAGAATTTTTACGCGGCGCTGCGCCAGACGATGCCGCAGATCATGCGCAAATACCTGCGGTCGTTCAATCTGCACCAGCGAACGCAGGCTTTGCGCCCCATGGCGCGGTTCCGCAAGATCCCGGCGTGGGTACCGTCACGATCGATGCTATTCCGCGCGGCTGCACCCCGGTGGGCGCCATGGACATAAGAGCCTTATTGATGATCGAGGCGGGCACCGGCCTGCCGCTGGCGCAATTGGATGTGCTGGGCGCATCGGTGGCGCAGCGCACGGCGGATGCGCTGTTGGCGGCGGGCGTAAGCGCGGTGACAGTCTTATCTGCGGATGCGCGGGCGGAAGTACCGCACGTGGTGGCAGGGCCGTTGCGGTATGTGAAGTCATCGTCCGAGGAATTGTGGAACGACGCGCGCAAGTTGTACGAAGCGCTGGCGGAAGGCGGCGCGGACACGGTGCTGCTGATCCGGCTTAACAGTTATTGCGAGATCGACTGGAAGAGATTGCTGGCCCGGCAGCAGGCGAGCACCGAGCGTTTGACGCGGGTGTGGCAGAGCACGACCGAGCCGCTGGACATTTATGTAGTGGACCCGCGATTCCAGCGGGACACGAATTTCCTGTTTCACAACCGCCTGACTCATCCGCGGCTGGCGGCGGGACGCTATCAGGTGACGGAGGCAGAGTATGTACACGGCTTGCGCAATGCGCGCGACCTGCGAGAGATAGCGGCGGACGCGCTGAACCTGGGTTGCGCGATGCGTCCGGTAGGGCGTGAGGTGCGTCCAGGGGTATGGATGGCGGAAGGCAGCCGGGTGGATGCGGGCGTGCGGCTGGTGGCGCCGGTGTACATCGGCAAGCGCGCGCGCGTGCGCATGGGAGCGGTGATCACCCGAGGCAGCGCGCTGGAGCATCACAGTTCAGTGGATTGCGGCACAGTGATCGAGAACACGACGGTGTTGCCGTTCGCGACGGTGGGAGCGGGACTGGAACTTTCGCAAACTATCGTCGGAAACCACCAGGTGATGGACCTGAAGCGGAACGTGGCAGTCGATATCTATGACCACACGCTGCTGGATGAGGCGGCGCATAACGCCGGAGTGCGGCTGGTCAGCAAGGCAGTGTCGCTGGCGACGTATATACCGATGCAATTCTGGCGTGGAATCACGGAACGCCATGCCCTGCCGGAATTGTCGGCGGGTAATGTCTGTGCGGACCTTAAGACAATAAGCAGTGAAAAGAAGCCCGCGGCGCCTGCGCTGCGGCCCGGATTCGTGATGGAGAGATATGGAAACCAGTAGGCCCGTACTCGTGAAACGTATGCCCGCGGTAATGAACCTGCGCGAATCGCGCGCCTTCCTGCGGGACGTGCAAACGATCTTGCAGTCAGACCGTCCGCAGTTGGTCTTCGACCTCTCCCAAGTGGTGCGACTGGATGCCGCGGGCGTGGAAGTGCTGCTGCATTGCATGTCTGAAGCGATGCGCCGGGATGGCGATGTGAAGCTGGCGGCGGTCTCGCCGCAGGCGGCGGTGGTGCTGGAGATGACGCGCACCGACCGGCTGTTTGAGATCCACCAGACCAGTACGGACGCGGCCCGCAGCTTCAGCGCATTCCTGCCGAACACGGTGCGGCGGAAGGACCCACAGCCACTCGCGGCGTAGTCCCCTATGGTCACTGATCCCCAAATTGTTCCCCTGCCCGCCCGCTTGACGCCTCGGGACCTAATGCGTTGGCCGCAAGCCTTGCGCCAGCGCAGCACCATGGTGCTGGGGGGCAGCCTGATCATGCTGGTTGGCTCGGGCATGGTGAGCGTAGCGAACTTTGGCTACAACGTTTCTATGGCACGGCTGCTGGGTCCGGCGGAGTTTGGCCATGTGACTGCGGTGGCCACGCTGCTGATGTTGGCGTCCGCGGTGACGCTCTCCTTCCAATTGGTGTGCGCCAAGTTCATTGCCCGCAATACGACTTCCGCGGCCAAAGCGCTGATCCATGATGGCCTGATGAAGCGTGCGTGGGTGGTGGGCGCGGCGGTGGGCGTGGGCATGATCCTGGCCAGCGGCGCAATCTCGCATCTACTGCGACTACCCTCTCCATTGCTGGTGGTATTACTCGCCGTAGGCATGATGTTTTATCCGGCGCTGGGCGTGAAGCGCGGAGTGTTGCAGGGCACCTGTAATTTCCGCTACCTGAGCGGCAATTTCGTGCTGGAAGCGCTGGTGAAGCTGGTGCTGGCGGTATTCCTGGTGTGGGCCGGCTACGGAACATTCGGGGCAGTAGGCGGGATCGCGGCGTCGCTGCTGGCGGCCTTCGCCTTTGCCCGCATTGATTTCACCCGCGAAGGCAGCACGGAGATGGTGACGCCGGCCTCATTCCGCGAGGCCATGCAAGTGATCGTCTTCTTCGTCGGCCAGGTGGTGTTGAGCAACATCGACATCCTGCTGGTGAAGTACTTCTTTGCTCCGACGGAAGCGGGGCTGTATGCGGCAGTGGCATTGGTGGGACGGCTGCTGTATTTCGCGGCGTGGTCGATCGTGAGCGCGATGTTCCCGGTAAGCGCGTCGAGCGCGGTGGAGCCAGACCACCGGCCCGACCACGTGCTCTTCACGCCGCTGCTTCTGGTGTTCGGCATCAGTGTGGTTTACACGGCGGTGATGGCACTGTTCCCGAAGGCGATCGTGGCCATGCTGTTCGGGACAGGGTTCCAGGAGGCGGAACCGCTGCTCAGCTTGTACGCGACAGCGACCGGACTCTACGCGCTGAGCGTAGTGCTGATGACCTACGAGATGTCGCGCAAGATCGTGAATACGGGATGGCTGCAACTGATCTTCAGCGGCGTGATGGTGGTGGCCATCAGCGTGTTCCATTCGAGCCTGCGGCAAGTGGTACAGGTGCAACTGGTGATCATGACGCTGCTGCTGCTGGCGGTCTCCGTGCCGTTCTTGCGGCAGTACACGCGCAAGCGCAAACAAAGTATCCCGGAGGCCGCATGAGAAAACTACGCGCGGTCACAGAAGCCGAGGCGATCGGCGAATTCCTGAAGAACGAGTTCCACGAATCTGAGTACAACCATGACCGTGACCTCTTTGAGCCGTATGTGTTGAAGGCGGATTTCACGAATGCCCATGAGAACGCGGTGCGGCGAGCGCTGCTGTTCCGGCGGCGCGGACATATGTGGCGGGAGCTGCCGGCCGACACGCAGTGGTGGCAGGTGGAGATTGAGCCCAGCGACTTGCAGAACATCCATGTATTCCCGCGGGCGCAGTGGAGCAAGATCTCGAGCGGCAGTTATTCCATCGGCGACGTGGTGGACCGCATCCGCCAGCGGCGCTACAAAGACGGCGGCAACGAGGTGATTGCGAAGATCCAGCAGTTGCGCTATCGGCTGCAGGCGGAGAGCTACATCCCCAGCACGGTCCTGCTCATCGGACTAGGTGAGGACAGGCCGCTGACCATCCTGGAGGGCAACCACCGGTTTGCGGCGGCGATGCTGGTCTCACCGCTGATCGCGAGCACGCGCTTCAGCGTGATGTGCGGGTTCTCACCACGCATGATGGAGTGCTGCTGGTATCACACGAACTTCCGCACTTTGTGGCGCTATGCCTGGAACCGGCTAGCCAATCTCTATGACCACGAAGCAGACGTGCGGCGCTTGATGCCGAAGAAGCGCGGGAAAGCGGCGCTGGCTGACGTACTGGCGGTAAAAAACGTGGGCGGGCCCCAGACATAACAAGTTTTTATGGAGGTACTCTCAATGCGAGCCAAACTGTTCTCCTCTCGCACTATCAGCGCAGTCCTGATCGCGGGCCTGAGCTTGGGCAATCTAGCGCAAGCGCAGTCGCCGGCGGGTCAGAAGCCGCTGGACAATCAAAGCACAGTGCCACAGCAGGTCTCCCCCGGCCCGCTGCAGCCGCAGCCCTCGACCCCGCAACCGGCGGATGCGCAAACCTTGCCGAATGCGCCGAGCGCCACCACGCAACCGAGTACGGTGGTGATGGGAGCAGACGGGAAGCCGGTACCGCAAGCGACGCAAGCGCAAACCCCGTCGACGCCAACCACGCCGCAACCACTGGGCACAGCCGCCGCGGAAAAGGCGACTACGGCGGGCGGAGCTGCGTCCCGGCCGGCGGGCATGGCAATTGCTCCGGCGAAGCAGCGGCAAGTGCGTTCGTTCCTGATCCGCATGGGATTGATCGCAGCCGGTGGCGTGGCCCTGGGTACGGTCTATGCGTTGAGCAAGGGATCGCCTTCCAAGCCCCCGGGAGCGACGACGACCCCGTAATTTGCCCATTGAATCATTTCTTCATTGGCTCAATTCTTCATTGCATCAATGAAGTGCGATTTCCTGGAGCCACGACCCATGTAGCAAGGCCTACTTCCTCAATGGAAGCAATGGACCCAATAAAGCGACGTAATTCGACGAACAATGAAGCAAGGCAAATGAAGAAATGAATCCATCGTTTCTCATATCGTTCTCCGGCCTCGATGGGTCGGGCAAGAGCACGCAGATCGCGGCGCTACAGGAGGAGCTTGCGGCGAGGGGACTACGCGCGCTGACGCTCGCCTTCTGGGACGACGTGGTGGTGGGGACGAAGTGGCGCGAGGGCTTCGTCCACAAAGTCTACAAGAGCGAAAAGGGCGTGGGCGTGCCGGGCAGGCCGGTAGAGCGGCGCGATAAGAACGTCCGAAAGTGGTATCTCACGCTGGCGCGGCACCTGCTGTACGCGTTGGACGCCGTGAACCTGGGACTGGTGATCGCGCGGGTGCGCCGTACGAGCGGGGCCGACGTGATAATTATGGACCGCTACATCTACGACGAGCTGGCCAACCTATCGTTGTCGAATCCACTAACGAAGCTGTTCGTGCGGGTGGTGCATGCGCTGGCGCCGCGCCCGGACATCGCATATTTGCTGGATGTGGATGTGGAGGCGGCGCGGGCGCGCAAGCCGGAGTATCCCGCCGACTTTATGCGGACGTGCCGGACCGCTTATTTTGAACTGGACCGCATGCTGGGCACGATGACGATCATCCCGCCCCTGCGGCTGACGGAAGCGACTGCGGAAGTCATAGGAGTGGCGCGGGGCAAGATGCAGAGCGAAGGCGCGCTGCGGCGTGACTCAGTCCGCTTTGCGGATGTATCCGGAAAATAGGCGGCGTGAACCCCGGTAGAACTCACCAAAGCGGATCTGTACATTGAATTCCGTACCATCTTTGTGCACGGCGGGCAGGGTGACGCCGTCCCAGGAGATGTTGCGCTGTCCGCTGCTGATGTAGCGGCGGATCCCTTCTTCGTGCCGCTGGCGCAGGCGTTCGGGAATGATGATGGTGAGTTTCGCGGTGATGAGTTCATCCTGCGAATAGCCGAAGAGCTTTTCCATCTCGCGGTTGGCAAAGAGGATGTTGCTGTTCTCATCGATGGTGACGATGGGCTCGATGGCCTTCTCGACCAGCACCCGATATTGCGCTTCGGCGCTGGTGAGGCCTTCGTCGGCGCGGATTCGCTCGAGGAAGAGCCCCAGTTGACCACCCACGAGACGAAAAAACTCCAGCATCTCTTCGTCGCGGGGCGCGGGCTCGGTGCGAAAGAGCTCGACCATCCCCAATACCTGATTGCCCACCCGCACGGGAAAGCCGACGGCGCTGCGCAGACCTTCCTGTAACGCGATCTGAAGGCGGGGAAAGTTGTCATCGACAGCGAGGTCCTCGATCCAGCGGGCCTGCCGCTGCTGCCAGATGCTGCCGGGCAAGCCCTGACCGATATAAAAAGTACGCATGCGGGTGATGGCTTCAAATTGCGGACACGACAACTGAGGCTGCTTCCAGGTAGCGACATTCACCATCTGCAGGTTGTCGTAATCCACGCGCCACAGGCTGGCGAACTGCCAATCGAAGGTTTTGGTCAGCAGCCCTAAGACTTCCGGAAAGAACTGGGCAGGGGTCTCCGCCTGGCTCATGAGTCTGGCCAAGGACAGGCTGGTCTGGGCGTAGTCGCGGGTGGGCACTGAGGTGATTATAAGGTGTGGGTCAACCGCGACCGTGAAAGCGTTGGGCTAAGGGCTTTAACCACGGAGAGCACAGAGTCACACAGAGGAGGCCTGGTAGCGAAGATGAAATACATAGATGCTTTGCCTGCGCGCTTGCGGTGCGCGCGCTCCGGGGATGACAGTGGCGTGAGGGCAGGGATCTCTCGCTACGCTCGAGATAAAGAAAAGCTACGAAAGAGAAAGCTTAGCGCGGGGCCGGAGCGGGTTTGAGGTCTTTTACGTCGACGAATTCCGTGGGATAGATGCCGGTGTAACACGCGGTGCAGTAGGTGGTCTTCACGCCCTCGCCGCAGGCTTGTTTCATGCCTGCCAGCGAAAGGTAGGCAAGCGAGTCTGCGCCTATGTACTCGCGGATCTCGTCAATAGTCTTATTGGCGCCGATGAGCTGCGATTTCTCCGGTGTGTCCACTCCATAGAAACACGGGGAGACGGTAGGTGGGCAGGAGACGCGCATGTGGACTTCCTTGGCGCCGGCGTCGCGCACCATGCGCACGATCTTCCGGCTGGTAGTGCCGCGGATGATGGAGTCGTCGATGAGGACGACGCGCTGGTCTTCAAGCAAGCTGCGCACCGGATTGAGCTTCAGCTTCACGCCGAAGTCGCGGACGCGCTGCTCCGGCTCGATGAAAGTACGCCCCACATAATGATTGCGGATAAGGCCGAAGCGGAAAGGCAAGCTGATCTCCGACGCATAGCCCAGCGCGGCGGTGACGCCGGAATCCGGCACCGGGACGACGATGTCCGCGGCGCAAGGCGCTTCCCGGGCGAGTTGGCGGCCGAGGGCTTCCCTACTTACCTGCACCGATTGGCCAAAGATCTTGCTGTCTGGCCGCGAGAAATAGACATGCTCAAAGATGCAGGACGATTGCTTGCGCGTTTCCGCGAAAAAGCGCGAGTGAATGCCCTCCGGACCGACGACGATCATCTCGCCGGGTTTTACGTCGCGCTCGAAGCGCGCGCCGATGAGGTCGAAGGCGCAGGACTCCGAGGCGAAGACGATAGTGTCAGGGCGAGTGTTGTCGGTGGAGACAATGCGTCCCATGGAGAGCGGGCGGAAGCCGCGGGAGTCGCGCGCGGCAAAGATGCGGTCGCGCGTCATCATGACGAGGGAAAAGGCGCCTTCGAGGCGGCGCAGGGCGTCAGCAATGGCCTCAGCGAGCGTCTCTTCTTTGGACTGCGCGATGAGATGGACCACAACCTCGGTGTCGCTGGTGGTCTGGAAGATGGAGCCGGCCTTCTCCAGGCGCGAGCGAATCTCATTGGCATTGACCAGGTTTCCGTTGTGCGCGAGGGCGATCATGCCCTTGTTGCAATCGACGCGGATGGGCTGCGCGTTGAGGAGCGCAGAGTCGCCGGTGGTGGAGTAGCGGGTGTGTCCGATAGCGAGCGAGCCGGGCAGACGGGTGAGGACTTCTTCAGTGAAGATGTCCATGACCAGGCCCATGGCTTTGTGGATGTAGACGGTGGTGCCGTTGGTGGAGGCGATGCCTGCGGATTCCTGCCCGCGATGCTGGAGCGCGTGCAGGCCGAGGTAGGCGAGGGTGGCGGCCTCAGGATTGGCGTAGATGGCCATCACGCCACACTCTTCGCGGAATTTATCGTTATCGAGGAACATTTAAAACCCTGGCCGCAGATTAACGCGGATAAATGCTGATAAAAACTCAAATCTTAAAAATAGATTGCGTTCCGGGGCTAAGACGCGTCGCGGAATTTATCGATATCGAACATTAGCTTTTCTGAAACACTTCCGGTGCCAGGTGTTCACGGGTGTCGGCGTGAAGGGCATGCTCGAGTGCGTTGCCCCACACGGCTTTCAGTTCTGACACGGATGCGGAGATGGCCAGCTTGCCGTCCACCATTATCTCCAGTCTGTCTTTTGTCGTTTGGCTTGAATTCGTTTGACCCAGAAGTTCTGCCACCAGCCCCGATTTTACCGCCATTTGTTGGATGGTCGAGGTTTTCTTTGGGTCGCAGGAAATGAGGACGCGGGTAGCATCCTCGGCGAAGAGAGCCAAGAGCGGCGGTGCGGTTGAGCTGGACTTCAAAGAGATCTTGGCTCCAACGCCCTGCGGGAAGGCGCATTCGGCCAGCGCGACGGCGAAGCCTCCGTCAGAGCAGTCGTGGGCTGAATCAATCAGGCGCTGCGCGATAAGGTCAAGCATCAGCGCCTGCAGGGCGGCCTCCTGCTGAAGGTTGAGCGCGGGCGGCAGTCCCCAGGTGGCGCCGAGGACGTGTTTGGCGAATTCGGACGAGCCGAAGCGGAGGATGGCGTCGTTTTGATCTGCGTCC
>JBKKBM010000201.1:0-15556 GCA_046714215.1 Terriglobales bacterium
CGGTGGCGGGGATTCCATCACGGTCGCGACGGTAGCGGCGATCGACCCGGACTTTGTGGACTTCTCGTCCTCGGGCACAGAGGCGGGTGTCGATTTCACGCTCGACACCGCCGCGACTCCTGACACCATCACGGGGAAGGTGGCTGCGGCATCGGCCACGGTGGCGGGGGTAGTGACCACCGGCACCCAGACGTTTGCCGGAGTCAAAACATTTTCCTCCACGATCACCGGCTCGGTTGATGGCAACGCGGGAACGGCGACGGCCCTGGCCGCGAACCCGGTGGACTGTTCCGCGGGGCAGTTCGCTACCACAATCGCCGCTTCCGGGGCGCTGACGTGTGCTCAGGTGACGACCGCCCAAGTTTCCGGCCCGCCGATCTTCGACGCGGGAACAATAACGATCGATGAGGAATTCTGCTCGAACTCAGCGGGCTCGAACTCCATTGGTGTCCTCGGCTGGGGATTGCTATCTATTGTCGGGACTGCCGGCAACTCATTCCAGTCTGCCGACAACGCCATTCCTAACCTTTGCAACATATCACCCAGTAGCAATAGCACGACCGCCGGGCATGGTGCGGCGATTGTGTTGAGCGGCAATAACAATGTGGGGCAGTTCGGGGCGCTGGGAGCTACGGCGACGACCTGGGATTCATGGTTTATCTGCGGTCTTAAGGCGGGAACGGCCAATGCCGACCTACGCTGTGGGTGGCAGCGGATGAATGCCTTTGCCGTCGCTCCGAGCGAGTTCTTCGGGTTGCGCTGCTCGACCACGGCGGCGGACACAAACTTCAAGTTTGAGGTCATTGTGGCGAGCGTGGCCACAGTGGTGGATACGGGGATCGCGTGCGATACGACCATCCATCGCGTGCGCATCAGGAACGTGAGCACGAGCGGGAAGATTGCCATGACGATGTACGGCTCTACGGGCACGTTGCAGAAGGCGGAGACGACATTTTGCGCGGCGGGCTGCGATGCCACGGTGACGCCGCCGACGCAGACGGTGGGGCCGGTATTTCTTATCGCCAACAGTGGCACCCCGGCGGCGGCCCGTACCGCCTATGTGGATAAGTTCTGGTTCCAGATGACGGGGATGAGCCGATGAGGCGCCCCATATTGTTGCGGTTGAGGTGAAGTGACGTATCTAACCTCATCAGGCCAACACCGCGCCCAACGCAAACTTCGCCTGCTCCGGCACGGACAATGTAAGAGTTTTTACGCGAATGGCGGATGCTCATCAGATCCAATGAACTCTCGGGCTGTATGGATGGCCAGGAATCGAGTAAAGCTTGGGCCACTGGCCCAAAAGTGTTCTTGCAGTTGCGGTAGCGAAGGGGAATTATCGAGCATCCCAGGAAAGACGTAGACGTCCTGCAAGAGCTGGGGACGATGTTGGATCTCTGCTTGGTACAACATGGAAGCCGCAGCTTGCGGGACTGGCTGGCGGGAACGTTATTGCAGATCCGCGGCAAGAGCGGCCAGCTGGTCCGGCTGCGTGCCAATCGCGCTCAACTTGAGTTCTCGCAGAAGTGCGGGCGGCGCAACATCGTGCTGAAGGCAAGACAGATGGGCATCACCACCTGGATCGCGGCGCGTTTCTTTCTGGCCACGATCACGCGCCGGGGTACCTTGACAGTGCTGGTGGCGCATGACCAGAGGTCCGCAGAGGAGATCTTCCGCATCGTGCGCCGTTTTTGGGAGAACCTGCCCGAATCGCTGCGATGCGGAGCACTGCGGACATCTCATGCGAGCGTTCGGCAGATGGTGTTCCCGGAGTTGGATAGCGAATACCGGGTGGAGACGGCGGCAGACCCGGAGGCAGGGCGGGGATTGACCATCCAGAACCTGCATGCGTCAGAGGTGGCGAGATGGCCGCGCGACGCGGCGGCTACGCTGGCATCCTTGCGCGCGGCGGTGGCGCCGGATGGCGAGATCGTGCTGGAGTCGACGCCCAACGGCAGCAGCGGTTGCTACTACCGCGAATGGCAGGCTGCGGAGGAGACGGGGATGGCCCGGCACTTTCTGCCGTGGTGGTGGACGGAGGAATACCGCCGGGCCGGCGGTGCGGCGGAAGATCTGTCAGTAGAAGAGGCAGAGTTGGTCGCCAAGCACAGCCTCTCGCCGGAGCAGATCGCCTTTCGTCGGGAGCTGAAGGCAAACTTCCGCGGGCTGGCGAAGCAGGAGTTTGCGGAAGATGCAGAGTCGTGCTTCTTGGCGTCCGGCGAATGCTTCTTTGAGAAAGAGCTGATCGAAGACCGGCTGCGGGAGTTGCTTTCCGTCAGCAATGGGTGGGAGGGGCGGCCGCCACCCTGGATATTCCTGCCCCCGCAGGCCGGGCGCCAGTACATTGTGGGTGTGGACTCGGCGGAAGGTGGCAGTGATGGAGATTACGCCGTAGCGCAGGTGATCGATCGTGCGATGGGCATGCAATGCGCGGAACTATCTGGACACTTCCCGCCCCACGAGATGGCACGCCGAGTGACGGCGCTGGCCCGGCAATATAACGGGGCGTTGGTCGCGGTAGAGCGAAATGGTGTAGGCGGAACCACGCTGGCTTATCTGAAAGACAGCGAGCACTATGAGAACCTGTTTGTCCGGGAAGGGAAGCTGGGTTTTCCCACGAACGCCCAGACCCGGCCGGCGCTGGTGGACACGTTGGCGGCCTGTTTCGCGGTAAGGCCGGGCCTGGTGCATAGCCCGCGGTTACTGCGGGAGATGCGGAGCTTCGTCCGGCAGAAGTCGGGACGTCCCGCAGCCGGGTCAGGCACGCACGATGATTGTGTGATGGCCATGGCGCTGGCGTTAAAAGTGCGGGAGGAGACGCATGGAGCGGGATCCTTGCCGAGGGACCTGGGGATGGGAAGTTTGGAGGGCCCTGTCCGGATTTCGTAAATTTTTTCCCTTTTCGGTAAAAGTGGGAGACCCAGCGGGTAAGATGCGCGCTCCACTAGACCTGAAGGTGGAAGTGGGAGCGAGGATGATCCGGGCGGTGCAACACGTGCATAGAATGCGGGGCGGAGCCCAATCCCACCTGATGCGCTGCGAAGACCAGAACTTCTACGTGGTGAAGTTCCAGAACAATCCGCAGCACAAGCGCGTGTTGGCCAATGAATTGCTTGCTACTAGGTTAGCGGAGCGTTTGGGCTTGCCCGTCCCGAAGACGGATGTGGTGGAGGTCGGGGACTGGCTGGTGAAGAATTCGCCGGAGTTGGCCATGCAGTTTGCCGGAAAGACCGAGCCCTGTTCTTCCGGACTGCAGTTCGGAGCGCGGTATGTGTTAGACCCGTTCCAGGGCCAGGTGCTGGATTACCTTCCGGAGACCGCCTTCGCTCGCCTGCGGAATGCCGAGGCTTTTGCCGGCATGTTGTGTATCGACAAATGGACGTGTAATGCGAACGGGCGGCAGGCTGTGTTCTGGCGCAAGACTCGCGAAAGAAAGTATTCGGCTACGTTTATCGACCAGGGCTATTGCTTCAATGCAGGCGAATGGAACTTCCCGGATTCGCCATTGCGGGGCGTGTACGCGCGCAATGAGGTATACAAAGATGTGACCGGATGGGAATCGTTCGAGCCCTGGTTGGCGCGGCTGCAGTCGATGCCGCTCGAGGTGCTGGTGGATTGCGCGGACGGCTTGCCCACCGAATGGTATGGTGATCCGGATGACTTGGAACGTTTGATCGCGCAACTGGATAAACGGCGTGGCCGGGTTGAGGAGTTGATCGTCGGGTTCAAGGAATCGAGCCGTGTTCCCTTCCCGGCATGGACGCAGGTGAAGGTAGCGGTACAGTGATGGCGGAGCAACTAAAACAGTGCGAGTTCTTCCTGCTGCGGTATGTGCCAGACGCGGTGAAAGGAGAGTTCGTCAACATCGGCGTGGTGTTGTTGGGCCCGGGCGGGATAGAGATGCGCTTCAGCGGCGATTGGTCGCGGGTGCGGTGTCTGGATCCGGACGCGGACCTGGAGATGCTGCAGGCGGTGGAAAGCGAGCTGCGGTCGGAACTGGCACACGGGGAGAGTCGGGAGCGCATGCTGCTGAAGCTGCGGGATTCGTTCTCTACCAGCATTCAGCTTTCGCCGGTGACGGGATGTCTGACGGAGAGCCCGCAGACCGAAGCCGACCTGTTGGCCCGGCATTATCTGGAGACATCGGCGGCTCGCAGGGTGAAAGCGGAGCGCGGGGCGGGAGCGCGGCTGAAGCTCGCGGCGCAGATGCGCAAGAGTTTTGAAGAAGCGGGCGTGTGGGAACTAATGATGAAAAAGATCGCGGCGCAGGACTACACGGCGGCCGGAGACCCGCTGCGGATCGATTGTGGCTATCGGCCGAATGGCATCGTGCGGTTGTTCCACGCGGTATCGCTGCAGTCCAGCGCCGAGGGCGCCAAACTCCTGGCCTATAGCTACCCGCAAGTGCAGGCCGGCATGCTGAGAAAGTTGCAAGTGAAGACAGAGTTGACGGCGGTCGTCGAAGAGCGGGTGGACCGTGAAGACGCTGAAGTGGCCTTCGGTATCGCCGCCCTGGAACAAAGCCAGATCATTGTGGCAGCGGCGAGCGAGCTGCCTAAGTTTGCCCAAAGGGCACGTTTGGAGTTGCGAGTCTAGAAAAGAGATCATGAAAATAACCGAAGCGTGGAATGGCGCATTGCGCCGCATCGCAGACACCAAGGTGTCTGCGTTTTTTTTGCAATCACTGAAAGCCATGAGTGCGCGGGGGACTTCTCCCCGGCGGACGGCGCCTTTACCCAGCGTGTTGAATTCTTATGCCGGCCGCGAAATGGCGCTACCCAAGCCTTCGCCGGCGAACCTGCGGCGTTTTGGGGAGACCCCGGTGGCGCGCAAGGCGATCAACTCCATCAAGGATCGCATCGCCGGCATGCAGTGGCAAGTGCGGCCGAAGAATGGGCGGAAGCTCGAGGAGATAGCGAATGGCGCCTCCCGCATCCAGATCATCACCGATAACCTGGATGCGCCCAATTCCGATGACAGCTTCCGCTCGCTGGCGGAGCAAGTACTGGAAGACGTGATCGTCGGTGGCTTTGGCGCGATCGAAGTGCAGATCACGGGCGATGCGGTGCGTCCCTTGAACCTGTGGCCGGTGGACGGCGCGACCATCCGCCTGCGCAGCCACTGGGATGGCGATCCGGATTCGCCCCGCTACGTGCAGGCGACCGGACGCGTAGGTGCGGAAGGGAACATCGTGCTCAATGACGATGAGCTTTGTTACATTCGCCTGAATCCGCGCACCCACACCCCGTTCGGGTTAGGACGGTTAGAGGTCGCGTTCGAGACCATCAACGCTTTCCTGGGCGCGCATCGCTACGCGGCGCGGCTCGCCAGCAATGCAGTCGTGCAGTACGCGCTGTGGCTGCAGGACCTCACGCCCGCGCACCACGAGCGGTTGATCCGCTGGTGGCAGGATGACATCGAGGGGACAGGCCGCGTGCCTATCCTGTCCATCGAAAATAAGCCGGAGGTGTTGCGCTTCGGTGGCGGCACCGATGCGGACCTCCGCCTGGGCTGGCAGGAGTTTTTGCTGCGCATCATCGCAGACGCATTCGACCTGCCGCCGTTTCTGCTGGGTGTGGAGAACGATGTGAACCGTTCCACCGCGGAAGAAGCCACGCAGCAGGCGTTTCGCAATGCCGTGGTCCCCACGGCCCGGCTACTGGCGGAACACATCACCCGGGATGTGATCGGCAAAAAACTCGGCTGGCCGGAGCTGGAATTCGTCTTCAAGGATCTGGAGTCACGCAACGAGCGCGAAGAGGCGGAGATTCAGGAGATCCTGCTGCGCTCCGGCGTGCTCAGCGTGGATGAGGTGCGGGAGATGCGCGGGCTGCCTCCGATAAAAGCGTCACTGCGGCAAGGAGATGTGGCATGAGCCTGCAGATCGAAGCGTTGGCGGTAGAGATGCCGCTGGTGGGCGTGCATCCCAATCGGGTGCCCTTCAGCGGCGTGTTGACGCAGGTGGACCTCGCCAGTCAGCGGCCGCCCGCGGGGGCGCGCGGACACCGGGTGGTGCTCACCCGCGAGGCGGCGGAGGCGGCGTTGCCGTCGTTGGTTGGCATGGCGCTTGACTACACGCCCGCATTGGATGGGCATGACGCTCGCCTGAAAGTGGGGCTGATCACGGAAGCGGAGATCGTGGGAGATGAATTGCGGATCGCGGGGTATCTCTTTGCCCGTGACTTTCCCGAACTGATCACGCAAATGAAGCATCCGGCGGCGCCGTTGGGGCTGTCTTACGAGCTGGCGGATGCCAGGGTGGAGGACGTCCGCGCGGCCATCTGGAAGCTGACGGAAGTCACATTCACGGGAGCGGCCATTCTAAAACGCAACAAGGCCGCGTATGAGAACACCTCGATCTGGATCGAGATCACAGGAGGGTCAAAAAAGGTGGATAAACAAAAGACAGAACAACTGATCGCAGTCTCACAGCGTATGGCCGATGTAGCGGAGGCGTTGAGCGCAACCGTGGCCAGCATGCAGGCACAACATGAAGAACTTTCGGCGAAGATCGAGCGCATCGTCGCCGCGGTGGAAGACGAAGGCAGTTTACGGCAACGCCTGGCGGAGGTGGAGAAGACCAACGCCGAGTTGACCGTGAAGTTGGCTGCGTCGGAAGCGGAAGTGACCGCTCCGCCGGCCGCGAGCGGACGCAAGACCTTGCCGCCGCTGGTAGGCGCGCTGCTGGCGAAGAGCGGCATAGAAGTCAGCGACGGCATGGATACGGCGGCGCTAGATGCGTCGCTCATGCCCCTGAGCATCGAGCAGCGCATCGCGGTGAAGTCGCAGTTAGCGAAAGCGGGCCTGATCGTCTAAGTGGAGGGTCCCTGACCAACGCTAAGCGTCGAGGATGGCTTTCGCCTGTTTGACGCGCTGCACCGCTTCTTCGGAGGTGGCGCCGATGGCGGATAGATGGCCCATCTTGCGCCCAGCCTTGGGTACTTGCTTGTCGTAAATATGCAGGCGAACCCCGGCGACGGCCAGGGCGGCGTCGAAATGCGGGTGTGGGTGCTTTAGCCAGAGATTCCCCAGCAGGTTGACGATGGCGGCGGGCTTGGTGACCTCAGGTGAACCGAGCGGCAAGTTACAAACCGCGCGAACAACCTGTTCGAACTGGCTGGTGGCGCAGGCGCGCTCGCTGGCGTGGTAGCTGTTATGGGGACGCGGCGCCAGTTCGTTGACGAGCAACTCGCCGGAGCGGAGGACGAACATCTCCACCGCAAGCAGGCCCACGACATCGAGATCTTTGGCGATCTGCAACGCGATCTGTTGCGCCTGCGCCGCTAACGTCGGAGGAATCGGCGCGGGGATCACCGACCAGTCGAGGATGCGCTGCTCGTGATGGTTGAGCGCAACAGGATACGCGACCGTCTCTCCTTGCGGACGCCGCGCGACCAGGACCGAGATCTCGTACTCGACGTCGAGGGCTTTCTCTGCGACGCAGACCTCCGCGCCTAGGTAGAGCCACGCTTTGTGCGCGTCCGTGGGCGTTTGCAGGTGGACCTGACCGCGGCCGTCGTAACCGCCTTGTGCGGCTTTGACGAAGAGATCGGCAGGTACGAGCTCGGTTGCAGCACGCTGAAGTTCCGCGGCAGTATTGACCGTGCGGTAAGGACCGACGGGGATGTTGTGTTTTGCCAGCCAGTCTTTTTGGCGGGCACGGTGCTGGATGATCTCCAGCACCTCCGGGCCGGGATGCACGGGGGCGTGCTTCCCGGCCGCGCGGAGGGCGGCGATGCCAACTTTCTCGATTTCGATGGTGACCACATCACAGCCGCGGGCCAGATCTTCCGCAGCGTCCACGTCGTCGAGCGGGGCGGCGAAGCAACTGTCAACCACCCAGCGCGCGGGGCAGGAGGGGTCGGGGTCAAGCACCTGGATGCGGTAGCCCAGGGAACGAGCCGCCATGGCAGTCATTCGCCCCAGTTGTCCCCCGCCCATGATGCCAATGGTGGAGCCGGGAAGAATGACGCTAGAAACGACGGCGCCGGGAAGTATCGCCTTCACGGCAGCTCCTGTTGCAGGACTTCCTGGGTGCGCGCGGCACGCCAGGCTTTCAGGCGCTTGCGCAAGTCCGGGCGAGTGGCGGAGACGATCGACATGGCCAGCAACGCGGCATTAGCGGCACCGGGCTTGCCGATGGCCAGCGTGCCCACGGGAACACCCTTGGGCATTTGCACGATGGAGAGCAGGGAGTCCACGCCCTTCAGGATGGTGGCGGGGATGGGAACGCCCAGCACCGGAAGAACGGTCTTGGCGGCGACCATGCCGGGCAGGTGCGCGGAGCCCCCCGCGGCAGCGATGATCACCTCAATGCCACGGGCTTCCGCGGCCTCGGCGAACTTGAACATCCAGTCCGGTGTTCGGTGGGCGGAGACCACGCGCGTCTCATGGGCCACGCCGAATTCGTTGAGCATCTCGACTGCGGGCTGCATGGTCTCGTAATCACTCTTGCTGCCCATGATGATGGCGATGCAGGGTCGGGGATTGCGCTTCGATGGAGTCTTCGTCTTCTTCGGGGATGCCGGCATAGGCGAGTTTTTACTGGAACCAAGAATTCTACCAAGACACGGGGAATCGCTTCGGGAATCGACGGCCCGGAGGGAGGCATCTGTCCGCGAGCACAGCCCGCGGCAGCTAATCACGTCGAAATCGAAAGGAAACAAATGACAGCACAATTCATCGATCTCCACGCTGCCGCGGACTTCATTGGCCCCGGAGCAGTGGAGGTAAACCGTTATCAGACCGAGATCACTGACCTGGTACGCCGGCGCGGGGTCTTCGGCCAGCGCATCAAGCAGATGCCGGCCACCGGCCATCCGTCACGCTTCTTCGAGCAGACGGACATCGCCGCCCTGGTCGCCAGCAGCGCGTTCGTGGATCCGCGGGCCATCGCTCCGGTGGTGGCTTCACCCACGCGGATGGAACGCAGCGTCCCGCTGAAGGCGCTGGTCTCCCAGATCAACTACAACCTGTTCGACGTGGAAGTGGGCGCGCAGCAGAGCCAGTTCGCCTACCTTCAGGCTAAAGACCTGGCGGACGCGGTGGAAGGCATACTGCGCACGCACGACAAGGCCCTGTGGAACGGCACGGACACCTCGCTGAGCACGCCGACCACGACGCAGTATTTCGGCGCAGCCGGGCAGATTGCCGGCGGCGGCAACGTAGCCACCATCGCCACCACCGAGAGCATCGTCGACGGTCTCAAGAGCACCATCGCCAATATGGTGGCCAACTCGTCCTACGAAGTGCGGCCCACCGCCATCTATGCGAATCCGGTGCTGCTTGACCTAATCGACCGGGAGATGAAAGCCGACTTCAACGTGGTGCTGGCGACCACCGAAGTCGTCGGCGGGCTGCGCGTGAAGGCGCTTTCCACCCAGGCGGGCGATCTGCCCTTGATCCCCGAATGGACGTTGGGCTACACCGGCACCCCGGGCAGCGGAACCGCGGTATTGCCGGCGTACATCGTGACCGAGGAGCTGATCGAGTATCACTGGCTCACGGACCCGAATCCGCGCGTTTTCCAACTCGGCATGACCGGCTCGCTCGCCCAGCAACATGTGGTGGTGAAGTTCGGAGGCGTGGTGGTGAAGGGCGCGAACTACGCTCACTACAAGGTCAACGTAAACCGGTAAACACCGGCTACTCAACCAGGGCCAGTCCTCTCCGGGGCTGGCCCTCTTTTTTATCAGGACTCCTACATGAAATATTTGCTTCCCGAAGAGTTTGAATCGTACGGTCTGGATGCCGCTACGCCCGAAGCCTGGGTAGCGGCGGCGTCCGCGATGATCGATGCCCACTGCCGCCGTGCGACCCTCGGCGTCGCACAGTATATGGAGCGGCAGCGTCTGTCCTATGGGCGCAACAGCGTGCAACTCACTTACTTGCCGCTGGCTGCCGTGTCACCGGCGACCACGCCGATCGTGACCGCGCGGGCCCGTTACGCACCTACTACCTCGCGCTACGGAGAAGGCTTGAGTGATGTGGCTCTCGACGTGGCGCAGAGTTTCTCTCTCGCCGGGTCATGGACCACGCTGGATGTGACTGCCGTCGACTTCGAGAAAGAGAACGGATCGCTGCTGCTGCCTCCGAACACCCTCGGCTTTCAGTACAACGAGGTTGAGATCACTTATAACGCGGGCCTTGACCCCTTGCCTGACGAGGTGAAGTTCGCCTGCGCCCAGATCGTAAAGAATGCTCAGGCTACTCCCGCCTTCAATGTCCGCGCGGAACAACTGGACAGCATGCGCCTGGAGTATTTCGCGGACGGGCTGCTGGATGCCTCCGTCCGCTCGATGCTCGGGCCCTATGTGGCGCAGAGGTTGGGATAGATGGCGCCCGCTCCGAACAACACGGAACCGCTGAATCGCGGACTGGCGGCGCAACGTGCCGCGGAGACCCTGCTGCAAACGCTCGGGGGAACTGAGATCTACGTCCGGCTGGCGCTCGATTCCACCTTGAGCGAAGGCGTGCAGCTTGGTCTGGAATCGCCGGCGACCGAAGAGGTGCTGCTCTCGCCCGTAGTCGTCCGCAACCTGACTACCGACAAGTCCGTGCGGGTGCGCCTGGAGATCCTGGTGGCCGCGCGGTCGTTGGCGCGCGCTCGTGAGATCTATACGGTCTCCGATGCACTTGATTTCTTCAATGGGGCGCTGGGCGTGATCCAACGCGGCAAATTGTTCCGCGTGGACTCCGTGGATGCCGATGAGTTTGGTGGCTTCCCCTATCTCTATCGGCTGAGGGTGAGCGAATGATGCAGAACCTGAAAGATTCCTTTTACTTGGCGCTGCGTGACCGGCTGGCGGTGCTCAATCCGGAGCGCAAGATCGTGGTCGGTGGCCAGGAACGGCCCGCCATCGTGGTCGCGGAGAACGAACTCGTGGCCGCGGCTAGTCCGCTGCTGGAGGTCTTTCACCTTAACTGGTCGAAGACCAAGGCGGTCACCGCCGACGAGCCCGCGCTCCTGCTGAAGATCCAATGCGACATCAGCTACTGCACCGAGGGCACGGACGATAGGAACTCGCAAGACCGCGGTCGCATTCTCGCTGCAATGGATAGAGAGCTGTTGGGCATCTGCCGTCCGGGAAGGACGGAGATTGAAGATCCCGCGCAGGATCCTCCATTCCGACCAGGCAACACGCTGTTCTGGTCACTGCCGGAATTGGGTGAGACCAAAGCGGAGGGCCGCCGGCTCAGCCGCAGCGCCACTGTAGAACTGTTCGCTTTGACGGAAAGGGGGGCGTGATGCCGGTTGAGAATTTTTCGCAGCGGGGCAGCATGCGTCCCCTGAGCAAGCGGGTGCGCGCCTATTTCGCACCCGTGGACCGGCTCACGTCAGCGCCCAGCATCTTCGATCCCGCAGTGGCGGCAGCATTCGAGCTGGATGTGCCGCCGGCGCCGTGGATCGACGCCGGATGGGTGCTCAATTTTCAGCGCCGGTCAGTCACCGCGATCGACACGCTCACCGGCGGGCCGCAGGACTTCGCCCAAAAACAATTCCGCCGGAGCGCGAGCGCGGCATTGGAATTCGACTTCCTCGATTGGGGAAAGTTACAGATGACGATCTCTGCCGGCTGCCAGCACATGAATCTGCTCCAAGAGGAGCCCAGTGCCACGCCAGTCGCCTCCGGCGGCACCCCTCGACTGGCAACCGCAACTCTGCCCGGCTGCACCGCCAGTGAGATCGTCCTGGGCGTGGGAGCGGTCAACAACTTTGCCGCGGGCGACATGGTGGTGGTGGATGTGGACTATCAGCAGCAGACGGGATACGTCGGCGGGATCGCGGGCGCTTACATCACCAATCCCGCGGAGGTGCAGTTTGACGCGAACTATCTACGTCGCGTGAGCTTTCGCGTTGGCCGGGTCGCCGGTAAGACGGTCACCGCTTTGCTGCTGGCCCAGCCCTTGATCGGCGGAGCCCCGCCCGCAGGCGCCGCGGTGCAAAAGGTCATGGGATTCGTCGACCGCGAAGGAGGACGCTTCTTCCAGGAGTGGTCAGCGCTGTTCGTGGTGGAATCTGAGACGGGTGCGCGCATCTACTATCACTATCCGCGTTTGCAGCCGGCTGCGCCCGCCAGTGAGAGCAGTCGCGAGGTTGCGAGCTTTGACGCGTGGTCGCTGCACGCGAACCTCCTAGCCTTGCCCGTCACCGATCCTAATGATGCGCAGCTAGTGCTGTGTTATCGCAGTTTCATTCCCGCCTCCCACGCGGCGGTGTACTGATATGAGACTGACGATCGATAACTTTGACGGACAGGGTGCACGCAACTACACCCCTTGGCTTGAAGGTAATAGCCTCAAGATCACGCGCGCCCTGAATGCGGACGAGCGCCTGGAGTTCACGCTGGCCTGGGAGCCCGGCGCTATCACGGCACCCAGCGCTGGCGGCCGTGTGATCGTCGTCCGGGAAGACGACCACAAACTCTTCACCGGCTATGTCACGGCAGAGCCTCGCATTGAGCATCTTGGATGGCAGCAGAGCGCGGCCGTCCACCGGTACCGGCTCACCGCCGAGGGTGATGACGCACTGCTCGAGCGCAAACGCTTGCCGCAGCGTCCGCCCTTCTTGCAGCGGACCGCCGGCGGCATCCTCCGCCAGTTGACCACCGACTGCGGCGGAGGATTTAGCACCGCCGGCGTCCAGGACGTCGAAGTCCTGCCGCAGTTTGCCACCACCTCGCAGTTGACCTGGCGTGAGCACGTGCGACGATTGGCCCAACGTACCCGCTGCGCCTTCCGCGTATTCGACGGTGGCATCAGCTTTGGTCTGTTGAACGTTGGGCCGCATCAGATCGACGAAAATGCCGCTGATCATTCCGCCCAGAAATTGGCAGTTTCGCAGCTCGAACGTCTGCGGAATGACCTTATTGTGCTGGGTCGCTTCGAGCCGCGCGCGTATGTGAAGGATTATTTCATCGGGGATGGGCTCAGTCTGGCCTACCACCTGTCGCAGACTCCGTTCTCCCGTCGTACCAGCACCCTACTGGAAGAGGAATTTCGCGGCAGCACCTTCGACGCCAAGAGCTGGATCGCGCAGGACACGGTTGCCGCATTCACCGTCAGCAGTGGGCGACTTAACCTCAACGGGGGTCCCGGGAGCGATGGCGGAGCCTACGTTAAGGCCGCCGAAGTGCTGGAGTTGGGTGGTGCGTTGAATCTGCAGCATGGAGAAGTTGAGTTCACGGGTGCGTCAGACGGCGTGATCGGCGGACTCTACAATGGTGCCATCCTGCGTGCGAATTGTGTCGCGGGGTTCCGCATCGCGGTCAGTGGCAGCACTTCGACCATTCGCGCGCTGATTAATGGCAGTGAGACCGGCGCGACCATCACTACGGTCAGTGGCCGCCGCTACGCGCTGAGCACACGGATTTATGCGACGGAACCGTATCGGAGACAGCAGATCTTCCACTCCTTCGCGTCGCCGGCGGGCGCAGCACTGGGCGGAGAGCTGGTGCCGACCAATGCTCGCTTTGTCCTCGAAGTGCATGAGATCGATCCCGCCAATCCCGGCAGTCTGGGAGCGGCGTCAGTCGTGCTCTATGACGGCGCTCTCACGAATATCCCGTCCCACTGTGCGTACGCTATTGCCAACGCTGGCAGCCTGCACGGGGACATACGGTTTGTACGCCTGCTGCGCCTGACGGGCGTGGAGGTCCGCAGCACTATCCCCGCGCAATCGCCCAGAACGCGACTGGTCGGCTCCCTCGCTGAGGGTGCCGAGTGCGTTGTAACGCAAGCGGCTGATCTCATCTTCTTTTCTCCCTTCGTGCCGGTGCCGAATGAGACGATCGTGGCGCGATACCGTGCGACGGGCAGGGCCATGGCGCGCACCATCGACACTGCCAGTGTTGCCGCGCACGCTGGGCTTAACGACGATGGCGTGCGCATGGCCATCGTTCGCATCGTGGAACCTGCGGCGCGCAACTCCTTGGATTGCGAAGTTGCGGCGGGGGCGCTCCTGGAAGACACCACCCAGCCTGCTTGGCAGGGAAGCTATGAGTGCTGGAGCGACTTTCTACCCTCTGGTCCGGCCAGCGATCCGCTGCCGGGCGAGGGGGTCGCCGTCGTGGCCCCTTCCCGAGGCGCGAATTTCACGGCGACCATCCACAACGTAGAGATCGACGTCCACGACCTGCGCGAAGACCGCAGTGTCTATCGCCTCAAGTTTGCCAACGATCCGGCGGAGTCGCTGTCCTTTGAATTTGAAAAAGGGATCGTGCGGGAGCCGCTCGAAAATATTGTGCCGGGAGCGGTGTACCTCGCGGACATGCCGGATGCGGAGATCACCGCTATCACCTCCACCACCATCTCGGTGGACTGCGGATCAGCTCCACCCGCCGGTGGAGGCGTCGAAGTACGGCGCACCGATTTCGCCTGGGGCGCGGAGAATGATCGCAACCTTATCGGACGCTTCAGCACCCAGACTTTTACCTTGCCCCGGCTCGCCCGGATCCAGACCTATTGTCTGCGACCGTTCGATGGCTCTTTCGATCGCAAGTATTCGCGCAATTCCACTGCGCTACATGTGGATTACCCCTTTTGAAAGAAAAAATGACGGAATTTGAGCAACAAGTACTGGAAGATCTGGCCGCGCTTAAGTCAGAGATGCGCGCCCTACTGGGCAATGGCCAGCCGGGCAGGTTGCGGCAACTGGAGCAGCGGGTAGACCAACACGAAGTCCTGGTGCAACGGGTCGCCGGTGTGGGAGCGCTAGTGGGCGCACTGCTCACCGCCGTACACGTGGGCATCGACATGCTAAAGAATCGCGGTTAATAAAAAGGAGAAGCAAATGAATTTTCTCGCAAAGTTGTTACGTGGAGTCGCGTTTATCCCCGCCGTGGTGCACGGCATAGAGGCGCTGTTCGGCAGCAAGAGCGGTAACGAGAAGAAAGAAGCAGCCATGTCCTTCGTGGGCTCGGCGCTCTCTATCACCGAGGCCGTCCTCAACCGCGACATCGTGGACGACGCCAAGTTCCGTGAAGGCCTGGGCAAGATCATCGATGGCGTGGTGCAATGTCTCAACGCCAGCGCCTGGGCAAAATAAGACGCGGACGAAGGTTCGCTACTTCACCAGGAGTGCGAACCGCGGGAAGCTAAACGTGCCTGCCGCGTCGTCCACCACGGTGACTTGGCAGGTGTAATAGCCAGGCTTGAGCTGCGTGAGTGGCACGTCCAGTTGGAACGCCGCCGCGCGGCGCCCCGGCGTCAGCTCGCGGACTTCGACCAGCGGTGTCTCAAAGGCTTTCACCTTGCCGTTGAAGAACTGCACACTGCTCATCACCCGCACATCGCCCTTGGGCGACACGGGCTTGCCATTTTCCGGCTTGGGCGCTTTGGGCGTCTTCGCCGGATCGTAAACCTCGTAATACATATAAAGGTGTTGGTCCTTGGCGAAGACGTGCGTGATGTTGGGGATCAACTCCCGGCCATCGCGCACCAGCGGATTGTCTTTCTGCGCCTTGCCCGCTGCCTGCATCTGGCCGCTTAGCACCACGGAACTCATCTTCAACGGGTTTTTCTTGTCCTGCTTGCGCAGATCGGGGATGGTGATGTC
>JBKKBM010000202.1:0-7542 GCA_046714215.1 Terriglobales bacterium
TGTTTTAACTTCGATCACGGTTACGCCGGCTGATCCCTTCATCTACACGGGCCAGACACAGCAGTTCATCGCGACGGGCACCTTCAGCGATGGCTCCAGCAGCATACTGACTTCCGGTAGCACCTGGGCGAGCAAGGCTCCGATGTTGACATCACGTAATGTGCCACAGGGAGCGGCGGTGAACGGCATTCTGTACGCCGTCGGCGGACATAACGGCACTACCGACACGGCTATCGTGGAAGCCTATAACTCGGCGTCCAATACCTGGTCAACCGTGGCGTCGTTGAACGCGCCGAACTATGGCGGTAACCGGGGACGCTACGCGGGCTCTGCGGTCGGGGTGAACGGCAAGGTATACATGATGGGCGGGTGGACGAGCTCGCCGCCACTGCCCAGCAACACTCTCTCAATCTACGACCCGAACACTAACGTGTGGACCTCCGGGCCGACAATCCCCGGGTCGGGCTACACCGGCTGTTCGGAGGCTGCGGTGATTGGCAACCGCATCTACCTACTCAACGCATGCAACGGCTTCGGCGGTTACGTTCAACAGCTTTCGATATACGACACCATTGCCAACTCTTGGACGACGGGGCCGAACGCTCCGCGGAACCACAACGCTGGGTTGGGGGCTTCTTTAAACGGAAAGTTCTACGTGACCGGGGGCCACGACGGGGCTTACAAGCCGCAAGTGGACGTATACGACCCGAGCACGGGGGCATGGACAACCGTGGGCAACATGCCCGTCAATCTTCACAGCATGGCGGGCGACGTGATCAACGGGAAATGGTACATCGTGGGCGGCGGGGGGCCCGCCGCGAACTACCTGAATACCGTTTGGTTCTATGATCCGGTGGCAAATACCTGGACGAGCGGGCCCCCCGCGCCCACAGCCCGAAGCGGGGCGACCGCAGCTACGATCAACGGGAAACTGTACGTAGTGGGCGGCAACAACGCCACCGGCAACCTCAACGTGCTGGAAATGTTCGACCCAAGCGCAGGCGGCGTGTCGTGGTCAAGCACCAACCTAAGCGTAGCGACCATCAACAGCAACGGGCTCGCTACCGGTCACTCTCCGGGTGACAGCACCATTCGGGCGACTTCCGGCAGCATAAGTGGAGGTACAACTCTGACGGTGGTGGATCCCAATCAACCGCCGATCGCGAATGCGGGAATTGATCAGACCGTGGAGGCGACTTCTGCATCCGGCGCCGATGTAGCCCTGGACGGTTCGGCTTCTTCCGACCCTGATGGCGACACGCTGACGTATACGTGGACCGGCCCGTTCGGTACGGCTCCGGGCGTGAGTCCGGTTGTCACCTTGCCACTCGGCACGAGCACCATCACCTTGACGGTGGACGATGGCCACGGCCTCACCTCCACCGCCACCACCCAAGTGACGGTGCGCGACACCACGCCGCCGGTCATCAGTGGCACGCCGGCGAACATCGTGGTCGAAGCGACCAACCCTGCGGGAGAAGTGGTTTCCTTCACGATGCCTACGGCGTCGGACCTGGTAGACGGCACGGTGACGGTGACCTGCACTCCTGCTTCGGGCGCGACCTTCGCCATCGGCACACAACTGGTGAGCTGCACGGCGACGGACGCACACAACAACTCGGCGAATACGAGCTTCAGCGTGACCGTGCAAGACACCACGCCGCCGGTCATTAGTTGCGGGTCGGCGGACGGACTGTGGCACGCGAGCGATGTGGCTATCGCTTGCTCGGCTTCAGACCTCGTCGGTCTCGTCAATGCGGCTGACGCCAGCTTCGCGCTTTCCACCAGCGTTGCTCCGGGAAGCGAAACCAACAACGCCAGCACGGGATCGCGGAACGTCTGTGACGCTGCGGGAAACTGCGCGACGGCCGGGCCCATCAGCGGCAACCAAGTGGACAAGAAAGCTCCCAACATCACCATCAGTGCACCAGCCAGCGGCGCCAACTACACGCTAAACCAGGTTGTGGCCGGCAATTATGGCTGCACGGATGGCGGTTCCGGAATGGGATCGTGCAGCGGGCCGGTGACCAGCGGCGCCAACTTCAACACCGGCGCGGTGGGGGCACAGTCCTTCTCGGTCACAGCGACGGACGCGGTTGGTAACACCACGACCGTGAGCAACGCGTACAACGTGGTCTACCTGGTGGGAGGCGCCTGCATGGGCTCACCCAGCCACCAGATCCTGCAACCGATCAATACGGACGGCACCAGCGTCTTCAAGAAAGGCAGCGTAGTCCCCAACAAGTTCCGGGTCTGCGATGCAAATGGCAACTCCATCAGCACGCCGGGCCTGGTCACGGCCTTCGTGCAGGTGGCCTCGGTGGCCGGTACGGTCACGGAGATCGACGAGCTGGCATACTCCAACACCCCGGACACCAGGTTCCGGTGGGACGCGGCCGCGCAGCAGTGGATCTTCAACCTGGATACCAAGAACAACTCCACGCTCTCGGCGGGCTCCACTTCGGTGTTCCGCATCTACCTGAACGACGGCACCTTCATTCAGTACCAGTTCGGAATGAAGTAAAGCGGGGCGACACGGAAACCGGAGTCACGGTCAGGATGGGGGAGTAATCTCCCATCCTGCTTTTTCATGTAGGGAAAAGAATACTTTTACGCCCGCGCCTACTTCCGCGCCTTCTTCGGTTTGGCGTCTTCCGCCTCAGCCGTAGATGCGGCGGGCTTTTTCACGTTCTGCAAGCTCATCTTCAGGGCTTCCATGATGTCGATGACGGGCGCGAGCTGCGTTGTCACCGGCGGCTCGACCGTTTCTTTGCCTTCGATCTTCGCTTGGATGAGCGCTTTCAGGTTGGCGCGGTAGCCGTCTGAATATTTTTCGGGATCGAAGCCGGCGGCGAGTGATTCGATCAGCGTCTTAGCCAACGTGAGTTCCTGGGGCTTGATGATGGAAGTGTCCGTGCGGAATTCTTCCACCATCTTGATCTCGTCGCGGTAGTACATGGTGTGCAGCAAAATGCCATGCTTCGCCGGACGCAGTATTACGATGTGCTCGCGGTTGTGCATAGCCAGGCGCGCGAGGGCGCAGTATCCCGTTTCCTTCAAGGCCTCGAAGAGCAGCGCGTACGGCTTTTCGCCCGCTTCGTCGGGCGCCATGTAATAAGAACTTTCAAAGTAGATGGGATCCACTTCCGCCACGCGCACGAACTCGAGGATCTCCATGGTCTTCGCCGTCTTGGGCGCGACCTTCTTGATGTCCTCGTCGTCAATGACAACGTATTTGTCTTTCTCGTACTCAAATCCCTTGACGAGTTCGGAGCGTGGCACTGGCTTATCCTCAGCCTGGCAGAAGAGCACCTGCTTCACGCGGGAGTGGTCAGCTTTGTGCAGCTGGTTGAAACTCACAGTCTCGCTGCGAGCCGCGCTATACAATTTGACGGGAAGTGAGACCAGACCAAAGGTCAGGTGTCCCTTCCAAACAGTGGACGCCATGGTGCTTCCTCTTTACGTTCTTCTTTACGTTTAGAAGCAAAACTTCGTTGGGACGAGCGGTCAAATGCACGAAGCCCAGCGAATTTCGGGGCTCAAGCTATATCACAGCACCATTATTGGTTCAAATCTATGAACCTGAGTGATTACTCCCGCAAGCGGCGCTTTGACCAGACGCCAGAGCCTCCGCCAAAGCCCGTGGCTGATGCGGGTAAGCGGTTTTGCATTCAACGACATAGCGCCAGACGTCTGCACTATGACTTGAGGCTGGAAGTGAGTGGCACGCTGAAGTCGTGGGCGGTGCCCAAGGGGCCGACTTTGGATCCAGCGGAAAAGCGGCTGGCCGTCCATGTGGAAGATCATCCCATCGAGTATGGCGACTTCGAAGGGACCATCCCCGCGGGAAATTACGGCGCGGGCAGCGTGCTGCTGTGGGATCGCGGCACCTACGAATTGCTGGGCGACGCGAATGCGGAAGCGCAACTGACCCGGGGCGATTTCAAGTTCCGCCTGCATGGTGAAAAGCTGATGGGAGAATTCGCACTGGTGCGCACCAAGCGCGGCAAGGGCAACGAGTGGCTGCTGATCAAGAAAAAGGATTTTGCGGCAAAGGCAGGATGGGATTCCGAAGATGACTTGCGCAGCGTGAAGGGCGGCGGCACCGACCTAGAGCAGATCCCCGGCGCGGTAAAAGTAGCTATGCCGCAGAAGCTTGCACCCATGATGGCGTTCGCATCCAGTTCCCTGCCGACGGGGCCGGAGTGGGTGTACGAGGTGAAGTGGGATGGCGTGCGCGCGCTGGCTTACGTCGAAGGTAAAAGTGTGAGGCTAGTCGGTCGCTCGGGCAAAGTGATGGACGCGCAATATCCGGAACTCGTAGCCATTGCCGAACAGCTCAACACCAAGAGCGCAGTGCTGGATGGCGAGATTGTTGCGTTCGACGCGAAGGGTATCCCCAGCTTTGCCGATATTCAGCCGCGGATCTCAGCAACGCCGAAGAGTACCAGCGCGCTGATGCAGACGAATCCGGTCACGTACTTCGCCTTCGACCTGCTGTATCTTGATGGCTATGACCTGCGGCAAGTGGCGCTACTCGACCGCAAGCGCTTGCTGGCGTCGCAACTGCGTCCGGGAACTTTACTCCGTACGTCTGAACATTTTTCCGATGGCCGCAAGTTACTGGAAGCGGCGCGCGAAAAAGGATTGGAAGGCGTGGTCGCGAAAAATGCCTCGAGCCAGTATGAATCGAAGCGCAGTCCCGCGTGGGTGAAGGTGAAGGTAGTCACGCGGCAGGATTTCGTGATTGTTGGATTCACAGCGGGCGAACGCGACCATTTTGGCTCGCTGGCGCTGGCCGTGTATGAAGACGGCCAGTTGAAATATGCGGGCAACGTGGGCAGCGGGTTTACGGAAGCGTCGCTAAAGCAGATCGGAACGCGGCTGCACAAGTTGGTTGCCAAGAAAAGCCCGTTCGCGAAGGAGCCGAAGATCTCAAGCCGCTTTGGCGCAAAGGACTTAAGCGCCACCACCTGGGTCAAGCCGGAAATAGTGGCCGAAGTGAAGTTCCATCACTGGACACGTGACGACCGGCTGCGCGCCCCTGTGTTTATAGGGCTGCGCGATGATGTGGATGCGAAGGAGTGCGTGCGGGAGGACATGGCGAGCGCGGACGAAGTTACCGAAGTCGCGGGGGAGACGACCGCGACATCGGCGAAGGCTTCGACCAAGACGCAGCTCCTGCCCGCAGCGAAGGCTGAAGTCATCACGGAAATCGATGGCAAGCAACTGAAGTTCACTAATCTGAACAAAGTGTTTTATCCGCAGGATGGCTTCACCAAGCGCGATGTGATCAATTATTACGACGCGGTGGCGGATCTGATCCTTCCCTATTTGAAGGGCCGTCCCCTTTCGTTGCGACGCTATCCGAATGGCATCGAGGGCAAGGCGTTCTTCCAAAAAGATGCGGCGGCGCATTTTCCCGAGTGGCTGCGCACCGTGCCGTTCACTTCCGAGACCAAGACCATCAACTACGTGGTGGCCGATGATCGCGCGGCGCTGCTGTACCTGGCGAACCTGGCATGCATCGATCAGAATCCGTGGATGAGTCGGGTGGATTCGCTGGAGAATCCCGACTTCATGCTGATGGACCTCGACCCATATCACTGCGGATACGACCGTATTGTGGAGGCGGCGCAACTGGTGCGCAGCCGTTTGGAACAAATCGGCCTCGAAGGCTACGCGAAGACGACCGGCGGCGATGGCATGCACATCTACGTGCCGCTCGAGCCGCAGTACAACTACGAACAAGTGCGCGGATTTGCCGAAATATTGGCGCGGATGGTCGCCGGGGAGCGTCCCGACTTGTTCACCACGCCGCGCACGGTGGCGCAGCGGGAAAAAGGCAAAGTGTATTTCGATTACATGCAGATCCGGCAAGGATCGACCATCTCCGCGCCGTATGTGCTGCGCGCGCATCCGGGTGCGCCGGTGGCGGCGCCGCTGCGCTGGAGCGAAGTCACGCGCGGACTCTCACCGGCGCAATTCAACATCCGTAACGCCGTTGACCGCTTTGCCCGACTGGGCGATCTATTTCAGCCAGTGCTGACGAAGCCGCAGAAGTTGGAGCCGGCCATCGAGAAGTTGGAGGAATTGCTGGCGCCCGTCAGGAAATAACGGCCTTCGGCTTCGCTCCAAACTGCTCGAGCAATTCTTCCGCATACAGCGCGCCTTCGGGCGAGTCTTCATGCTTGAAGTAGATGAAGACGTCGCGCCCGGCTTGGGCATGGGCGGCGATGCGGGTGGCTAAGTCTTTGCGCTCGGCGGCGGAATATTCCGGCTTGCGCATGCGGTAGTAGCAGAAATCAGCGGTGACCACGTCGGGCGTCTCCAGCTTTTCACTCTCGGCCACGCAGATGGCGGCGTTCTTCGCCTTCAGCAAATCGAAGGTCTCGTCCGTGAACCAACTGGTGTGGCGAAACTCAAAGGCGAGGCGTCCGGTAGGCAGCCCTGCGAGAAAGTCCTTAAGCAACGCTTGATCCGCTTTTAAGAACGGCGGTAACTGGAAGAGGACGAAGCCGAGCTTCCCGGCTCCGGCCAACGGCTGCAACGATGCGAGGAACGCACGCGCATCTTCGGCGGCGTCCTTGAGGCGCTTGATATGGGTGATGGTCTGATGGGCCTTGGCGGAGAAGCGAAACTCCGGCGGTGTGGCGGCGACCCAGTTCAGTTGCGATTTCTCTGAGGCAAAGTGACGGAAGGTGTAATTGACCTCCACACTGTTCAGGCGGGTGCCGTAATACTGCAGGAACTTTGCCGCCGCCAGCTTCGCCGGATAAAACTGCGGCTTCCACGTGGGATAGGACCACCCCGAGGTGCCAGCGTAGATCATCGGGTGCCTTCTCCTTTGGCGTCGTCTTTGCGCAAGGCTGCCAAATCAATGCCTAACTGCTCACACTTTTTGTAGAGGTGGCTGCGCTCCAGACCAAGTGCCTTGGCGGTGTTGGTGATGTGTCCGCCATGTGTTTTAATCTCCGCAATGATATTGATGCGCTCGAACTCCGCCACGCGATCACTGAGGATGCCACGCGCGACGCTCGGTGGTTCCCTGCTTCACTTGCGCGATCCACAGGAGTCCGCGGGCGTTGCGGGAAAGCACGAACTTGATCTCCGCAATGGCAGAATCCATGCGGACGACTTTCACTTTGGCCGTGCGGAATTCGTTATCGAGCGCCCGGCGCACCTGCTGTAAATCGGCGGGCGATAGCCCGGAACGGTTGTCGACGTCGAAAGACACACTGGCGGGCGCACCCGCCATTTCCAGCACAGGTTGGACGAGGGCGTGCGCGGGCTTCGTCCAAACGGAGTCGGACTCAGCTTCATTCGTTTGCGAGTGAGCCAATGCCACGAGGGCAACAAACAGAAGCAGAGTGGCGGAGCGCATCGGCGGGAGAAGCATGGGGGTGGAGAAGCAAAGTATACCTCATGACCAGGTCGTTTTCGCTTGCAGCCCGCCGGCGCCGGGCACGCTGCTTCGGCGGAAGTCAACGTGCCCGGGGTGGATTGCCGGCAGAACTATTTGCGGCCTCCTCCATACTTATG
>JBKKBM010000203.1:0-6495 GCA_046714215.1 Terriglobales bacterium
ATGGCTTCTTCGATGAGCTTGAAGCCCTCGATGGCGAAGTAGCCATCCACGGGCTCACTGCGGGCAAAGGCCTTGCGCAGGTCCTTGAGCAGGGCATTCTGGGCGCTGGTTATGGTGCGCAGGCGGGCGGATTGGGAAGATGATGGCGCCATGGCTTGGAGTAAAGGTAGAAGTAAATTACCACTAAAACTTCAACCCCTGCTGATAGTATCTTACGGTTGGGGTGAAGTGACACCCGGCCAGGCTTTAGCGGTTGCGCGGCTGAAGTGTATGTGCTAATTTTCGCCGTTCCGGCGTATGATTCCGGCGTATTTTCAAAGAGGGAAGACATTGCCCGCTGAGATCCTGAAGATCAACAGTGCCACTCCCGAGCCCGGGCTTATCAGCTACGCGGCGGCGCAAATCCGTTCAGGCCACGTGGTGGGCATGCCCACCGACACGTTTTACGGGCTGGCCGTCGACCCCCTGAACCTGCGCGCCGTGGACCGTGTGTATGACATCAAGAGCCGCTCTCGGCATAAGCCTCTGTCGCTGCTGATCGAGAATGTGGACCAGGCCGAAGACTTGGTGAATGACCTCTCGGACGACTTCTACGCGCTGGCGCAGAAATTCTGGCCGGGACCGCTGACCATCATCGTGAAAGCGTCTTCGCGGCTGCCGTTGAAAGTGACGGCGAACACAGGCAACGTAGCCATCCGCGTGCCGGACAGCGCCATTGCGCTGGTGCTGGTACGCGCGGCGGGGACGCCCATCACTGCGACCTCCGCCAATCTGAGCGGCGCTTCGGAGTGCACCACGGCAGAGAGCGTGCGCGTGCAGTTGGGCGACCGCATTCCTCTGATCGTCGACGGCGGCACCACACCCCGCACCGTTGCCTCCACCATCGTTGACCTGAGCGATGGCGCCAAGTGGCGCGTGATCCGCGAAGGCGCGGTGCCCATCGATCAGATCACCGAGATCCTCGACTAGCGCGATGGGATCGCGCCCTGCGTCCATCGTCTCCACGCTGAGTAGCCGTAAGTTTGCCTGGTGGCTGCTCATGTTTCTGCTGCTGGCGTATGTGGGGCAAAATTACGTGCAGGTGGCGCGCCAAGCTGACCGTGACGAAGCCCGTGACGCGGACGCGATCATCGTGTTTGGTGCCGCTGAATATGCGGGCAAGCCTTCTCCGGTCTATCGGGCGCGCCTCGACCACGGGCTGGCGCTCTACCAGCAGGGCCTGGCGCCGTTCGTGATCACGACCGGCGGCCACGGTGCGGATGAACACTTCACCGAAGGCGGCGTGGGGCGCTCCTACCTGATGGCTGCGGGTGTACCCGAAGCTAAGCTCATCGCGGAGACGCAAAGCGACGATACCAGCGATTCAGCGGAGCGCGTCGCTATCATCATGAAGGCCAACAATCTGAAATCGTGTTTGGCGGTGAGTGATGGCTACCACATCCACCGCATCAAGCTGATGATGGCGGAGCAGGGCATCACAGCTTATGGAGCTCCGCGGCCCCTGGCCAAACCCCTGAGCACGACCGCCCGCGCCAGTTTGTTTCTGCGCGAAGTGCTCAGCCTAACGCTGTGGCGGCTGCACCTGAAATAAAAATTATTTTTTCTGCTCCGGCTGCATCACGAAGCTGAAATACAGTGAGTTTGCGCCGTTGTAATCGATGGTCCGCGACTGCTTGGTAAATCCCAAACGTTCGGCCGTCAACTGGCAGCCGGTGCAGGGCTGGGCGTAGATGAGTTCGTAGCGGCCGTCGCGTTTGGGCAGAGCCGTGGTGAGGACGGCGCCCTTGGCGTCGACCAGTGAGATGGAGGTGCGGGTGAGCGGCCAACCGTCGGCGGTGGAGACAAAGCCCTGAATCTTTGCCGCGGGGCGTAGGCCGTCAGGAGAAACGCCGCGATTAGCGTAGCCGGGGCCGCGCAAGGGGCGTCCGCCCATCTGTCCGGTGACTTTGTCTTTCTCCAGCGCCAGCACGCCATTCACGAAGACGTAGGCAAAACCCTTGGAGGTGCGGTTAGGATCTTCGAAGGTCGCAACGTCGATGACCTTCTCCGGATCGAAGATGGTGAGGTCGGCGAAATAATCCGGGCGGATCATGCCGCGGCCTTCCAGCTTTACCCGCTGCGCGGGCATAGAAGTAAATTTGCGAATGGCTTCCTCCAGCTTCAAAACCTTTTCTTCGCGAACATACTTGCCGAGGATGCGGGCGAAGCTACCGTAAGCGCGAGGATGACTCTTCGATTCGCCCAGCGGCCCGGTGGGGCTGACCGCGCCGTAATCCGTACCAATGCTCACCCAGGGCTGCTGCAGGGCGATGCGGACGTCCGCTTCATTCATGCTGAAGTAGACGCAGCCCACATTGCCATTCGCCTCGATGAGGAGGTCGAACATAGCGTCGTAGGGATCTTTTTTCATCATGGTAGCGATCTGGGCGACGGTCTTGCCCTCGTACATCTTCAACTCCGGCTTGAGCACGGAGACCACCATCACGCCTTCCGCTCCGCCCACGCCGCGCCACATGTTTTCGTAATTCGCCTCCTGCTCCAACTTGGCGCGGATGGCTTTGCGCTGCTCCGGATCTTTGAGGCGGGCCATGAAGGCTTCACGCCCGCCGGCGTGGAACTCCGGGGGGATGGACGCGCCGAGCGATGTAGCCGCGGCGACGTAAGGATATTGGTCGGCGGTGACGTCGAGTCCCTGGGCACGCGCTGTTTCGATCTTGGCGACGACCTGCGGCATCTTGCCCCAGTTGCCGCGGCCAGAGACTTTCAGGTGATAGATCTCGACGGGAATATTGGCTTCGCGGCCGATGCGGAACGCCTCGTCTAAAGCCTGCATCTCCTCGTTGCCCTCATTGCGGATATGGGAAATGTAGATACCACCATAGGCCTGCGCTGTCTTGGCCAATTCGATCAACTCTTCCGTCTTGGCGTAGAAGGCAGGCGCGTAGATGAGCGAGGACGAGAGGCCGACGGCGCCTTCCTGCATAGCGTCGTCGACCAATTCCTTCATGGACTTCAACTCTTCCGCGGTGGGGGCGCGGTCTTCGTCGCCGACGATCATGCGGCGAACCTGGGTGGCGCCGACGAATGTGGCCAGGTTGATGCCGCTGCCTTGCTTTTCGAGGCGTTTGAAATATTCGTCGAACGACTGCCAATCGATGGTGATCTTGTAATGCTCAGTCCAGTCTTTGTTGTCCGCAATGAGTCGCGCATTAAGCGGCGCGATGGAGCCACCTTCGCCGGTGATCTCCGTGGTAATGCCCTGCGTAAGCTTGCTGAGGGCCTGCTTGTCGATCAGTAGGTTGTCCTCGGACTGGCCCAGCATGTCAATGAATCCGGGTGCGACGATGAGGCCGGTGGCGTCAATGGTGCGCTTGGCGGTGACTTCTTTGGCGGCGCGTCCGACAAAAGTGATGCGGTCACCAACGATGCCCACGTCGGCATAGACCCAGGGGTTGCCGGTGCCGTCGACAACCCTGCCATTGCGAATGAGGACGTCATAGGTAGGGGCTTGGGCGACGGCGGAGAGGGAAAGAGCGAGCAGAACGAGCGCGATCCTGAGCATGGCGCAACAGTCTATAAGAGCGGGGCTGGATTCACAAAAGCAGCTAGCTTTTTACCTTTTTCTCGCGGTCCTTGGCGGCGTCGAGCGGGTACTGCGGCTCGGTCATGCGCACGGGATCGAGGATCTCAGAGATCTCTTTCTCACTGAGCAGCTTTTTGTCGCGAGCGATGTCGATGATGGAGCGCCCGGTGGCGACCGATTCCTTCACAATATCCGCGGCCTTGGCGTAGCCGATATATGGATTCAGCGCCGTTGCCAGCGAGACCGTGGCCTGGGCATAGAAGTCGCAGCGTTTTTCGTTCGCGGTGATGCCGGCGATGCACTTGTCAGTGAAAACGTTGATCATGTTCGTCAGGATGGTGATGGATTGCATCACGCTGTAAGACATGGTGGGCATCATGACGTTGAGTTCGAGTTGTCCGGCCTGCACCGCCATGGCAACGGCGGTGTCATTGCCGATCACCTGGAAGCTGACCATGGCGGCGAGTTCCGGCATGACCGGATTGATCTTCCCAGGCATGATGGAGGAGCCGGGTTGCAGGCTGGGCAGATTGATCTCAGCAAAGCCGGTGTTGGGGCCGGACGACATCATGCGCACGTCATTGGAGATGCGGATGATCTCGAGGGCCAGGTTGCGCAGCGCACCCGAGACTTCCGCCATGGCGAAGTTCGACTGCATCGCCCAGCGCATATCTTTGGCGGGAACGACTTTGACGCCCGCGATCTGGGCGAGATGGGCGATGGCTTTTTCGCGATAATCCGGATGGGTGTTGATGCCGGTGCCCACAGCGGAGCCACCCAGGCCCAGCTCGCGCAGCGTATCCGATGCGCGCTTGATGCTCTCGATGGATTTACGGATGGCCACGCCATAGGCGGCGAACTCCTGACCCAGGCGGATGGGGACGGCATCCTGCATGTGAGTGCGCCCGGACTTCATGATGTCGTGAAATTCTTTGGCTTTGGTCTCGCAGGCGGAGGCGAGGGAATCGAGCGCGGGGTACAGTTCTTCGAGCGCGAGCAGCGCGCCAAGACGCATAGTGGTGGGGAAGACGTCGTTGGTGCTCTGGCCGTAATTGACGTGGTCGTTGGGATGGATGAGATATTCGCCCAGCTTGCCGCCCATGATCTCCGTGCCGCGGTTGGCGATGACCTCATTGCTGTTCATGTGGAAGCTGACGCCCGCGCCCGCCTGGAAGACGTCCACCACAAACTCCTGGTTCCATTTGCCCTGAATGACTTCATCGGCGGCGGCGATGATGGCGTCCGCGCGCTTGTCGTCGACCAGTCCCAGTTCCTTGTTGGCGAGTACCGCACCCTTTTTCACCATACCAATGGCCTTAATCAGCGTGGGATGAGCGCGCATGCCGGAGATGGGATAGTTCTCCACCGCGCGGGCGGTCTGCACGCCGTAATAAACGTGCGCGGGAATATCTTTGATGCCGATAGAATCTTTTTCCTGGCGGGTCGCGGTCTGGGCCATGGGGCATCTCCTGCGCGGGTTGGGGTGGAAGCCGAACAGTAGATTATAACCAACGGGCGTACTGCGGTGCGCGGGCGCGACCCCAATGCGACTCCAGGCCGGTGTTAAACTCGAAAGCTTGAAGAGACAGCTTGAAGAAATGAAGAAATGAAGACCAAGACCATTCCGACGCAGGAAGTCCTGATCCCAGAGGCACTGGCCAAGGCGCGCAAAGCCGCGGCCGGAGCTATCAAGGCCGATGTGCTGGTCATCGGCGCGGGGCCCACCGGCCTGGCGTGCGCCATTGAAGCGCAGAAGGTGGGCGCGCGCGTGGTGGTGGTGGATAAGGGATGCCTGGTGAATTCGCTGTATCACTATCCGCCGCACATGGTGTTCTTCACCACGCCGGAGTTGCTGGAGATCGGGAATATCCCGTTCACCACGGCGCGGCAGAAGCCCACGCGGGAAGAGGCACTGGAGTATTACCGCAATGTGGCGAAGCACTATCGGCTGAAGGTCCGACAGTACGAGCGGGTGACGGAGGTGAGCGGCGCGGACAATGATTTTCGGGTGCGCTCGCTCGACGCTCACGGACAGGAGCACCAGTACAAGGTGCGCAAGGTCATCATCAGCACCGGCTATTACGATCTGCCCAACCAGATGAATATTCCGGGCGAGGATTTGCCGAAGGTCTTCCACTACTACCAGGAGTCGCATCCGTATTACGACACGGATGTGATAGTGATCGGGGGAAAGAATTCCGCGGCGCTAGCGGCGCTGGATCTATGGCGGCATGGGGCGCGGGTGACGTTGGTCCACCGCAATGCGGGCCTGCATGCCAACATCAAGTACTGGATCCTGCCGGACATTGAGAACCGCATCAAGAATGGCGACGTGGCCGCATTCTTTCAGTCGCGGGTGACGCACATTGGCGATGATCTGGTCACGGTGGAGACACCCAAGGGCGTGATCGAGTTACGAAACGACTTTGTTTTTGCACTGACCGGCTACCATCCGGATTTCGAGTTACTGGAATCCATGGGCATCGAGTTGCTGGGCGAGCAGAAACGGCCGGCGTGTGACCCGCAGACGCTGGAGACCAATGTGGCGGGGATATACATCGCCGGGGTGGTGCTGGCGGGGGTCCGCACCAGCGAGATATTCATCGAGAATGGGCGATTTCACGGCCAGCACATCGCCCAAGACCTCAAGAAAAAACTTCGGCTGGCTTCCTCCAATTAGGCTCAAAGGCCATGTCCATAGGCTTTTCGTCACATTGTAAGCCCACCCCAAAAAATCAAGGCGCATCCATTCTAGATAGTCCCCGTGTTCTGACACTTCGCTTTCAAAGAAAGCATGCACACGGGCGAACTCTAGAATATGGGGGAATCAGAGTTATGAAGAAATCAGCGATCGTTCTGCTGTTGGCGTTATTTTTAGCGCCCGTGGCGTTTGCTCAGGACGCCGATGACAC
>JBKKBM010000204.1:0-9267 GCA_046714215.1 Terriglobales bacterium
CATTCGCACTGGTTGACATGGAAGTTCCCGCCTACTCAGAGACAATCTCTGAAGAAGAACTGCCAGAGACATTCGGCGGGTAGCAAAACGGAGGCGCGTCATGCTACTAGGCGTCGCCTCACCCGTGGCCACCAGTCCTGCGGGCTGCGCGCCGCCCCTTTCCGCGAGAATCTTCCTATTTCTTCTGCTGCAGATACGAATCCACCCAGCCATTCACCGTCTTGTACCAAAGCTGGCTGTTCTGCGGCTTCAGCACCCAGTGACCTTCGTCCGGGAAATACAGCATCTTCGACGGCACCTTTAACCGCTGCAGTGTAGTGAACAGTTGGAAGCCCTCAGAAACATCCAGCCGGTAATCAAGCTGCCCGTGGACCACCAGCGTGGGCGTCTTGATGTTTTGGGCGAATAGGTGGGGCGACCACTTACGGTACATCTCGCGGTTCGTCCACGGCGTGCCTTTGAACTCCCACTCGATGAAGAACAACTCCTCGGTGGTTCCGAACGACGACTCGGTGTTGAACGTACCATCGTGCGATACCGCGCACTGGAAGCGGTTGGTGTGTCCGATGATCCAGTTCACCATGTAGCCGCCGTAGGAGGCGCCCATGGCGCAGGTCTTGGTCTTATCAATAAACGGATACGACGCCTGCACATGATCGAGGCCGCTCATCAGGTCCACGTACGCGCGACCGCCCCAGTCACCATTGATGTCATCGGTGAACTTCTGCCCATAGCCGGTAGAGCCGCGCGGATTGATCAGCACCACCACGTAGCCATCGGCGGCGAACAGTTGCGCGTTCCAGCGATACGTCCAACTCTCCCCCCACGCGCCCTGCGGGCCGCCATGGATGAGAAATTTCACCGGATACTTCTTCGCCGGGTCGAACTGCGGCGGCTTCACTATAAAGCCGTGCACCTTCGCCTTCTCCGCGCCCGTGAACCAGAATGGCTCCAGCGGCGAGGAATGCACCTGGGCAAAGACAGCCCCGTTCACATTAGTCAGCGCCACCGGCTTCCCCGCTTTTCCGGAAGCGTCCAGGTCGACTTTGTAGATCTCATTCGGGCGCTCGATCGACATCCGCGTGAACACCAGCGTCTTGCCGCCCGCCGTAAACTGCATATCGTCATTGTGGCCGCGCAAAATCTCCTTCACCGCGCCGCCATTCACGCTCACCGCGTAGACGGGCGCCTCGCCTTTGTCCTCGGCATTGAAATAGATGTGCTTGGCATCCGGCGACCACGCGATCGTTCCTACCCAGCGGTCGAACGTCTCCGTCAGGTTGTGCAAGGTGCCGGCCGCGCGGTCATAGACAAAGAGCCGGAAGCGGTCAGACTCGGCCCCATTCTTGAACTGCACGCGCAACGCGATGTATTTTCCGTTGGGCGAGTAGAGCGGCGTGGAATCGCTGCCCGGACTAGTGCTGATCTTCTTCGGCTTGCCGCCCGTCACCGGAATGACAAACACTTCGTTGTTGGTGCTGGTAGCCTCCACCTCGTCGATGTTGCTGGTGTAGGCGATCTCCTTGCCGTCCGGCGAGAAGGCGTAAAAGTCTTGCCCACCCAGGCTGAACGGAGGCACGTCATGGTCGCCGGGGGTGAGGTCCTTAGCTGTGCCTCCCTCCGCCGGAACCAGAAACAAGTGGCTGCGTTTGAAGCGCGTGTAAGCCGACCAATGCCGATAAAACAGCTTGGTGAAGATGCTGGCTTTTACTTTCGATTTGCCTTTCGCCTCGTCGCGCTCTTTGTTGCAGGCGTCGGTGGCGCAGTCCGGGTAGACGTCGGAAATAAACAGGATGCTCTTGCCATCGGGCGACCACATCGCTCCATCTGCTTCCGTCGAGATGCTGGTCACGCGCCGGGGCTCGCCGGAGAGTGCGCCGTTGCCGCCGTCGAAGGCCTGCACCCACACCTGCGACCCGCCGTCACGCGGACTGAGAAACAGGATGCTCTTGCCATCAGGCGCGAAGCGCCCGCGCGTCTCTCCCGCTACGCCGGAGGTGATGGGCTTGGCCTCGCCGCTACTCACCGGCGCCACCCACAAGTGGGAGCGCCGCGTATTCTCCGCCAGACTCACCTCCACCGCGCTGAACAGGACCCATTGCCCGTCGGGCGAGACCACCGGATCGCCCACCCGCTTCAGCGCCATCAGGTCTGCAAAAGTTATGGGACGCTTCGCTTGAGCGGCGGACACCGCCACCAGGGAGAGAACGACCAACAGGACCAAACAGATTCGACGACGCATACAGACCTCCGTACGGGAAGACTCGAACAGATGAGTGTAAATCAGGAGCGGCTCGCCCGCGAAAACCGCAGGGCACTTACACGATGGAGTCTTTTTGCAGCGGGGCACGCATGCTGCGCTCCACCTGCAGCGGTAGCATCACAGTGATAGCGGCGCCCTGGGGTTGCAGATTGGAAGCCACAATTTCCCCGCCGTGCTCGCGAATGATCCCGTAACAGATGCTCAGACCCAGTCCGGTGCCTTTGCCCGGGCCCTTGGTGGTGTAGAACGGATCGAAGACGCGCGCGATATCGGCAAAGCCCGGCCCGTTGTCGTAGATGCGGATCAGCACTTGCTCACCCATGATGCGCGCCTCCAATCCGATCTGCTTGTCGGTCTGCATTTCGACCGCGTCCATGGCGTTATTCAGAGTGTTCATCAGCACTTGATGTAAGTGGGACTCGTCGGCAAAAACCCGCAAGGGCTGGGCCTGGATCTCCTGCGTCACTTTGACGTTCAGTGCATGCAGGTCGTAGGCGCGCAATTTAAGCACGTCTTCCAGGATCAGCCGCAGATCCAATGGCTTTTTCTCCGACCGCTGCTGGCGGGAGAAGCGTTGCAGGTTCTCGATGATCCGTTTCATGCGCAGGGCTTCGCGCCGCATCACGTCCAGGTCGCGCTTCATGCCGGCGTCCGCCGCGCGGTCGCCCAGGATCTCGCTGTACCCCAGGATCGCGGTCAGCGGATTGTTCAATTCGTGCGCCACCCCCGTGACCAACTGGCCCATGCCGGCCAGTTTTTCGGAGCGGAAGAGTTGCTGTTGCAATCGGCTGTTGCTGAGAGCACCGGCAATGTCAGTGGCCAGCAGCTCTAAAGACGCCATGCTCTCCGCCGTGATGCTCTGCTCTGAGCGCGGCTCGTCCAGCCCCAGCGCTCCGATCACGCCGCGCCCCGGCGCCCCCAGCGGGATCACCACTTTGTGGTCTTCTCCCCAGGGTGCATTGGCCGCTACGGGCAGGATATTCATGACGTCGTAATAGGATTTCGCCCGGTAGGAGTTTGTGCCCACGCGTGCATCCGCGCACGCCAGAGTCAGGAATGATTCGTCCGTGAGCGCAGTTACGCAACCCGACACCCTTTGCAGGCTCACGGGGTCGAATCCCGTCTGGCCGGCAACAGAATATCGGTTCGGCCCCTCGGCCAGCACGATCACCGCCCGTCGGAAATTGCTGGTCTCGGTAATGGCCTGGGTGATCTGCGCGCATACTTCGCCCACCTCCCCGCCACTGAACAAGTGCGAGGTCAGGTCGGCAAAACGGCGCATCTGCTGGAACATCCTGCGCTCCCGCTCGCGCGCCTCCTCCGCGGCCAGGCGTTCGTCTTCCAGCAGCGTCACGATCATGCCAATGGCCACCACGAACTTGGGCAGGTCCCACAGGGCGATCGTCGTCTGGCCGCTCAGAGGCACGTAGTGGACGAAGTACCCCAGCGGCCCGATCGCCGCCCATCCCAGGAAGCCCAACGACGTGGTCACGATCCCCGGCGTCACCCGTTGATACTTGCGGTAGAAGAGGACGGCGCTGGCGGCGTAGATATAAGTCGTGAACGCATCGAAGCCCATATCCGGCCGGCCGTAAAAAGCCTTCCCCAAACTCCAGACGATGGTCACCCAGGCCGACCCCAGCATCGCGATGTTCCAGCGCGTTGGTCCGGCCACGCGTAACAGCGCCATCGTCGGCACCACTCCCATGAACAGCATGATGCCCACGTACGCCCAGAAACTGGTCACATCATGGGTCAGGCAGAAGGCATATACCAAGACTGCGCCACCGAAATAGAAAAAGTACAGATCGCGGAACTTAGTGTCTGCCAGGCTCGAGACTGACACCATGAAGATGATGCCGGCAATGGGGATGCTCGCCACATCGAGCGCCATGTAGATCGCTTGCGGAATCCCTAAAGCCCCCAAAGTCATTTGCAGCAGGAAACGCAGAAAGATGATGGTCCAGCCCAGGAACCACAGGCGGAAGCGGAAGGTGCGGTTCTGCTGTAGCAGGGCGCCAAAAATGGCGACCAGCACGCCCAGCAATATGACGGTTGGCAGTTTGAAGAGAGGATCAGGCATAAAAGGCGGGACGAGGGTATTCTAAGCTGGAAGCCGCGAAATACGCGACTTTTTTCACTTTTTCGGGTCTACCCAATGAGCCTGTAGATCAACCCACAGCATCTAAACGTAACTATGATTTTACGCAAACCTATGATTACCAAAACCACCTTCGTGGGCGCCTTGCTGTTTAGCCTGTGCCTGACCGCAGCGGCTCAGACTTCCAGCGCTCAAAGTCAAGACACGTCCAAGATCGTCAAAGCCGCACCGAAAGGCATGACCGAAGACGAGGTCATCCGCCGCTTTGCCGCGCGCGAGAAAGAATTCCGTGATGCCCGCGAGAATTACACCTTCCGCCAGGATGTGAAAGTCCAGACGCTCGATGGCCGCACCGTCAGCGGAGAATACCAGCAGGTGGTGGAAGTCACCTTTGATGACAAGGACCGCCGCCGTGAGAACGTACTGTTCTCCCCGCAGTCCACCCTCACCGAGATCTCGATGACCCGTGAGGACTTTGAGGATATCCAACATCGTTACCCGTTCGTCCTCACGACCGATGAGGTCCCCGACTACCAGATCCTGTACCTCGGCACCGAGCACGTGGACGAGATCGACACCTACGTCTTTGACATCGCGCCCAAGACCTTCGCCAAGGGTAAGCGTTACTTTCAGGGACGCATCTGGGTAGATGACCTCGACTTTCAGATCGTGAAGACCCATGGCAAACCGGTCGGCTACGCCACCAAGAGTGGCGACCAGGAGCAGCAATTCCCCGCTTTCACTACCTACCGCGAGCAGATCGACAAGCAGTACTGGTTCCCTACCTACTCGCGGGCGGATGAGGTGCTGCACTTCCCGCCCACCAGGAGTTCGCCCGGGTCAGACGTTCACATCCGCATCATCGTGAAGTACACCGACTACAAACGCTTTGGCTCGCGCACCAAGATCACCTTCGGCGATGAAGAGATCAAGAAGGACGAACCCAAGAAGTAGGACTGGAGATATGTTTGAAAGGGCGCAGCTCGGTAGGTCAGGGCTTTCAGCCCTGACTCGCGAAGCGACTGCGCCGTTCAATACGCATGAAAGCTGGGCGTTAGCCCCTGCGGGACAAAAAATTGGCCACCTCATTTGAGGTGGCCTTTCTAGTTTAGGAGGAGGATACGTCTACACTTTTGGGGTCATAGTAAGACCGGTTTAAGCCGCGGGCGCCAATGACCGTTGCGCCGCCTGCTGGATGAACCGTTTCATGACCGTTGCCCACATGACTTTTTTGCGCACAGCGCTCTCTTTCCCGCTGCGTCCATTGGCGAACATGGTCAGAAGCTCTTTCATCTTGAGCACGCGGATCACCGCTTCGTCCGCGGCGGAAACGCCATAGGCTTCCATGAAGTTGTCGTGGACCTGGGTGGTGATCGTCCGGTTGCAGAAAGGATACTTTTCCAGGGTCTCGACGCAGGCCAGGAAATGCGCCACGTCGTGGAAGGCCGAACCCCGCGTCCGCATCTTGGCAAAGTCACACACGCCGATGCCCTTTTCCCCGACCACTATATTGAGCGGGGTGAACTCGTTCAGCACCGCCGCTGAGGGCAAGGTCTTGCGGTTCCCCGCTAGTGATTTCTTGGCTCCGGTCAGGATGGTGCGGATGGCTTGGTCGTCCAAGCCTTCACTCCGGCAGTTCTCGCACAGCGTTTCCAGATCCGCCAGCAAAGCCGGCGCTTCGAACGGCTCGGGCATGTCTGCCGACGCCTTATGGAAGTTACGCAGCCAGTGGCCCGCCATGGATGCGGCCACGCCCACCGCGCCGTTGTCCGCGTATCCTGGCAGCAGCGCGCCCTTCATGATGATGGATTGCAAAGGCACGCCCGTGAACTTCTCGCTTACCACGGCGCCTACATCGGTGAAGTCGCCGATCGGCCGCGGAATTCCCGCCATCGCCTTCTTCGAGAAGATGGCATAGGCCGTTTCCAGATTGTCCAGCTCCAGCCGTGCCTGGTTCCGCGCCGCCTGCTGGCCGGACTTGCTTGCGCGATATACCTTGGCCGCCAGCCGCTCACTCGTCTGCTCCAAATCGATCACCAGGTCGTAAACAAAATGGTCTGTCTTGGGGGTGTGGCCCACGAGCCGCACATTCCTCAATTCACCGTGGTCGGGGTAATGCTTTGTGGCGGTGGTACGCAGGCTCGCCACAATATGGTCCATAACATTCTCTGGCATTGCATCTCCAAACTGCTTGATAAGGGTCTGTGTGCCTGTGGGCTGGCTGGTCAGGCACAGTTACTAAATGCAGGTGTCGTGCCAATCGGGACAAGTTGCCTCAAATTTCTAAGTCATTGATTCTGCAAGGGAGAAAATCGCCTTCTCGCAGACACGTCATTCCCCATAAAAGAGTGTGGTATCGCGATACTCAATCTCGGCAGCAGAACCGCTCATTTAGGCAGTCATAGGCAGGCAGATTTCTTCTAGGCAAGCAGATTTCTTTCTCGGATAGGCCTGCGCAAGCTCAAACCCGAAGGCTACTATCACCACGCGTAAATTCTGCCGACCTTAGTCCCCACCTTCTCCCCGATGAGCAATCTGGCTCAGAAGGATCCGCGATGCACTGCTAGTCTGGCGGAGGCATAGTCTTTGGCCTCGCTGAATCTGGCTGAGCCTGACTTGAGCGGCGTGGCCCCAACAAGTTTGACCAGCAGATCGTGCATCTAAGTTCTCAGATACCGTTGCTCAGAACCTGAACCTCAGCGCTTAAGGAGCGCTCCCCCCATGAAATCAGTCCGTTTAATCAGCAATGTACTTGTATTTTGCCTGGCTGGCAGCCTCGTTGCCTACTCCGCTCAAGGAAAAGGCAAGGGCAAGCAGGATGGCGACAAGTCCGCCAAGCACGCTCAAAAAGAAATGAAGAAAGAAGTGAAGCACGACCAGAAGGAGCTTAAGCACGAGGTTAAGCACGAAGCCAAGCACGACCAGAAAGAGGCTAAGCACGAAGCCAAGCACGACCAGGCCAGCCGCCCCCCAGGTTGGGACAAGGGAAAGAAAGTTGGATGGGGCACCGGCAACGTTCCCCCGGGAAAACAGGCGCGTCACTCTCGCGATCGTCAGATGCAGCTCATCAGCGAGCAGCGCCAGCGGGTGATCGTCTATCGTCAGCGCCTTGACCAGCAGCAAATCCTCGCGCAGCAATACGCAGCCCAACTCCAGCAGGACCGGCGCACGGCCGCGTATCGCTACCAGCAGGCGTATCTCTCTCGCCTCCGCCAGCAGCAAGCCGCGCTGCGGAATACCTACAACTACAACAACGACCCGTATTTCTATACCGCCAACACTTACAGCTACAACCGCGACGGCAGCGTCTACCAGACCAATAGCTATGGCGCCAACCAACTGCGCGCGGCCGTCAACTCGGGATACTCTGAGGGCTTCCGCGCCGGTCAAGCCGACCAGCAGGACCGCTTCACCTCGGGCTACCAGAACTCGTACGCCTATCAGGACGCCAACTACGGCTATAACGGATACGCCAACGACCAGGACACCTACAACTATTACTTCCGCCAGGGCTTCACCAAGGGCTACGACGACGGCTATAACAGCCGCTCGCAGTTCGGGACCGTAGCCAGCGGCAAGTACAGCATCTTGGGGAACGTTCTGAATGCGATCCTCAACCTGCAGAACTTGCAGTAGCTCCTCTAGCCGCAAAGCAAGCCCTACGCAGTTTGCGTAGGGTTTTTTTGGAGCCCAAGGATCGTCCCATTTAAGGAATCCCCAGGAGCCACGCGATTTGTCCGTCGCAAACGCCCTCTATCTGGGAAGGATATGGCTTCAGCCATATCGCCAGCCCGCCAAAGGCGCCCGGCTTTAGCCGCTGTCGTCACGGTTTTACGAAATCCGGACAGAATTCTTGCCGCGTCGCAATCCTTGTAGCCTAGACGTAATCTAGCGCACTCAGGATCTAGGGCCGCGGGTCACAGTCCATTCACTTATTCCATGGATGGGGCTCCGCGTTGCCAGCCGTGCCTTACAATAAGTATTATGAAGATGGCCTTCATGGCATTCGTAGCGCTCCTGTGCACCTGCTATCAGGCTCAGGCCCAGGTGCGCAACTGCAACTCCTATGCAGGCTCGGATGCGGGGGCAAAGATCAACGCCGCGATAAGCAATCTGCCCTCCCTTGGTGGGGTGATTGATTGTCGCGATCTGACGGGGACGCAGACTTTTTCGACCAATATTGTCGTCGGCGCTCTCGGGGGCGGGGGCGCCTCGGGATCGGCGATCCATTTGATCTTTGACCCTGCTACTCGCTTTATTTTTGCCGGGACGGGGGTAGCCCTGAAGGTTGCCGAGGGCTGTGACCATTGTGCGATCGAGGGGCTGAACTTGAATCTTAAGAACAGTGCCGGCTCGACCTACGGCGTCCTGGTGCAAGGTTCCTGGTACGTACGGCTGGCCAACCTGCAGGTGCGGGGCGCGCCGACCGCTGGTATCCGCCTGTCGAATGACGGCTCGACCAGCCGGGGCGTCTATCTCTCCCACTTGACCGACATCCTCGCCGGGGATTCTCCGGACGAGACCGCTCCCGTTGCCGCGGCCGACAAGAATGGGGTCGGAGTGCAGATCGTTGCTTCGCACTCCAGCGGCGTGACCTTCACCTTGCTGGAGCGGGTGTGGACGACCTACGCGGTCAGCGACGGGTTGCAGATCACGGCGAACAGCGGATCGGGAACCGTTCAGGCGCTCGGCACTCTGATGCTGGGTGGAGGTTCAGCCTACAACGGAGATGATGGTGTGGATCTGACGGCCGGCAGTGGAGGCACATATGGCGTCAACTTGGAGTTCCGCAGCGCGGATTTCGAAGGCAATACCGGCTGGGGCATTGAGACCGACGCAAATGTGATCTCGATAGTGGGCGTGGGCGAGTTTGGCTCCAATAGCGCCGGCGATGCCGATCAAT
>JBKKBM010000205.1:0-2525 GCA_046714215.1 Terriglobales bacterium
TATGGCCGCCATCATCCAAGCCGAGAACCTGACCAAAATATATAAGCTGGGCAGGGTCGAAGTGCCTGCCCTCCAGGGCGTGAGCTTCTCCGTCGAAAAAGGGGAGTTCGTCAGCATCGTGGGACCCTCCGGCAGCGGCAAATCCACGCTGTTTTACATCCTGGGCGGTCTTACGCCTCCCACTTCGGGCGCTGTATTCATTGACGGCACAGACTTCGGCAAGCTTTCCGACGCCGAGCGCACGGAAATGCGAAAAAGGAAGATTGGTTTTGTCTTCCAGAAGTTCAATCTGCTGCCTACACTCTCCGCGCGCGACAACATCGCCATCGCGCATGATATTGCCGGAAAGAATGGCGCCATTGATGAAGCGCACCTGCAGCGCGTGGCGGATTTTCTCGGCATCACCGACCGCCTCGATCACCGTCCCTCGGAGATGTCCGGCGGACAGCAGCAGCGCGTCGCGCTCGCCCGCGCCCTGGTGAATCAGCCCAGCATCATCCTCGCCGACGAACCCACCGGCAATCTCGACAGCAAAAGCTCTGATCAAGTGCTGAAGATGTTGCGCCAGTCGAACCAGGAGTTCGGTCAGACCGTGCTGATGATCACGCACAACCCCGCCGCCGCCACTTACGGCGACCGCGTGATCCACATGCGCGATGGTGAGATCGTCAGTGAAGAGCAAGATCCGCAATGGACCCAACACCTATGAAACAGCCACCGCAACCCGGCGACTTTCTCAAACCTATCCTGCCCGGCAAGGGAAACACCGATTACGAGCGTTACCTGCGCACCGATGAGCTGCTCTCGCTGCAGAAGCCGGAGGATCAACGAAACCATCCCGACGAGCACATGTTCCAGATCATTCACCAGAGCTCGGAACTGCTACTCAAGGGTGCGCACAACGAACTAGAGCGGGCGCGTAAGGCTTTGCTCGATGGCAATCTCGCGATTGCCGCGGGCCTCATCCGTCGCGCCAACGACTTCCTCCAATATCCGCTGGACATGCTGCATCTACTGGAGTCACTCACGCCGTACGACTACCACAAGATCCGCGCGGGACTGGGCCACGGCAGCGGACTCCAGTCTCCCGGATTCCTCTCCATGCTGCACATCGCGCCGCAGTTAGGCGAGGTCTTCAATACGCAGGTCAAGCAGGCCGGCGTCACCCTCGAAGAAATGTATCGCCGCAACCAGGATTTTTTCGCGCTCCACGACGTCGCCGAGCGCCTGCTCGACTTCGACGAACTTATCCAGGCTTTTCGCTTCCATCATCTGAAGCTGGCGCAACGCATCATCGGCGGGAACGTCATCGGCACCGGTGGTAACCCGGTCGATATCCTGCGTCAACGCCAGGAGCATTCCTTCTTCAATGACCTGTGGGACGTGCGCAACCAGATCACCGGAATCGTGGCGCAGCAAGAAGCCGCCACGGCAGGGAAGTCGAAGCCGGAGGCCTCCGGCCCGGAGGCCGCGCAATCCAATGAACCGCATGGCCACGGCGAAGACACGTAGCCGGCTGGCGGCGGGCACCTGGTCGCTGGTGCCCGATTTGATATAATTGCGTGTGGGTGAGCCGAGTGGTCAGCGTTGTCGTGCGCGAACCCGACAGCGGCTCTGCCGCGAAGCCCTTAGAAAAAGGCGGGAGTAACTCAGTGGTAGAGTGCGACCTTGCCAAGGTCGAAGTCGCGGGTTCAAATCCCGTCTCCCGCTCCAGATTTTTCCCGGTTTTTAAAAAATGCCCTGCAGATGCAGCTGCGGGTGAGTCCCAGCCCCTCCTCTGCGAGGGGCTTTGTTTTACGGTCGGAGGGATGTTGTGATGTAGTGGTAATGGGTGAGCCGAGTGGTGAGCGCTGGACGCGCGCGAACCCGAGGCGAGGGTGAAGCGGCTTGCCGCGGAATCCTCGAATAAAAGAAAAACGGCGCGGTACCCAAGTGGTAAGGGAGAGGTCTGCAAAACCTTTATGCGTGGGTTCGATTCCCACCCGCGCCTCCAATCTTTTTCTGCGAACTCGCTCTACGTTTTTGTGCTTCCTCTCCGCGCCTGATCTCGTTCTGAACTGTCATCCTGAGCGAGGCGCGCTTCTTTGCGCCGAGTCGAAGGACCCTCTTCTGGACAGGAAAATAAGGTGTACGGCGGGCGACATCGTGGTGATTTAGCCCCGGATTCGCCCTCTCGCGGCTACAATGTCCTCCTGTCAGAAGGGTGACATCGTCGAACTCTAGCGTGTAATGGTCGACATAAGCTTAATAAGGGGAGGACGAAATGGAGTTCATGGGCACAGTGGATAGCTTGTGGCGCTACCCGGTCAAAAGCATGCGCGGCGAAGAGCTGCAGGAGGCTTTTGTAGGGTTCCCCGGCGTGTATGGGGACCGCCTCTACGCGTTTCGGGATTCCGTGGCACCGAAAGGATTTCCCTATCTGACAGGTCGAGAACTGCAAACAATGCTGCTATATCAACCGCGGTACCGAAATCCAGAACGTATGACAAAGCCAGCCAATCTTGCCGAGGCTGAAGCGATTGCAC
>JBKKBM010000206.1:0-4094 GCA_046714215.1 Terriglobales bacterium
AAGATATCCACAACATATTGCGTTTAGTCCTTGACCGCATGTCTTTAACACGGTTATTTTTAGCGTAGCCAAAGGTAGTTTCGGCGGCCCCTCGCCCGGGGGCAGTCCGGAAGGATTTGGCCGCGACCAAAAAACGCGCTCGTACTGAAATGACTCCCTGCCCGGAGGATTCCGGTCAGGTAGTAGGTGTTGTTTTCCCAACCCTGTTTCCCATCTTGGAGAAGCGGGGTTGGCGGAGAAATAAGGAGCACGAAATTGCTGAAACTTAAGAAGCTCCATATCCTGGGATTCAAGTCGTTCTGTGACCGCACCGAGATGAAGTTTCACGGTGAAGGGATTGCCGCGGTGGTGGGACCGAACGGCTGCGGCAAGTCGAATATCTCTGACGCTATCTCCTGGGTGTTGGGTGAACAATCAGCCAAGACGCTGCGCGGCGTGCGCATGGAAGATGTGATCTTCTCGGGCACGCGTGACCGCAAACCGCTGGGTATGGCGGAAGTGTCGCTGACATTGATCGATCCCGAGGTGTATGGCGGGATTGACGTGGCGGGCGAGCCGCAGATCGAGATCGAAGATTCATTGTCCGAAGGTGACGATTGGGACGAGGCGGCTTTCCGCACGGCAGCCGAAGAAGACGCGGACGCAGCAACGCTGGAAGCGCAGCCCGGCCGCGTGCTGGATGAGAATGGACAGGAAGTAGCGGCCGAAGCACTGGGCGAGGAACCATCCCCAGAAGTTACGGGCGGAGTGGAAGCCGGGGAGATGAATGGCAACCACGTAGTGTTGAAGATCCGTCGCCGCAACTTCAAGGCAAAACAATTCCATGCGGGCGAGATCGTGGTGACGCGGCGGCTGTTCCGCACCGGCGACAGCGAATATCTATTGAATGGCAAGCTGTGCCGACTGCGCGATATCCAGGACATCTTCATGGGCACAGGCCTGGGGCCGGAATCGTACGCGATCATCGAGCAAGGGCGCATCGGGCAGATCCTGAGCAGCAAGCCGCATGACCGGCGGGCGATCATCGAAGAGGCCGCCGGGATCACCAAATACAAGACGCGGAAGCGCCTGGCGGAAGCACGCCTGGAACAGGCCAAACTGAATCTCGCGCGCATCAATGACATCTTCGAAGAAGTGGCGCGGCAGATGAATTCGCTGAAGCGGCAGGCGTCGAAGGCAGAGCGCTATTCGAAGCTGCGCGACGAGATGCGGGACAAGCTGCGAGTAGTCCTCGCGAGTAAATTTGCGCAGATGGCGGAAGAAGCGGGGCGGACTGACGACGAGTTGACGCGATTAGCGGAACAGATCCGCACGCGCGGCGAAGTGGTGGAGCAGATGGAAACCGAGCATAGCGAGCGCACCCAGCGCGGCTACGCATTGGAGAATGAGGCCACGGCGACGCGGGAGCGGGTGAGTTCGATCCACCTGGAAGCGGACCGTAGCGCGTCGCGGCGGGCGACCAATGAAGAGCGCTGCGCGGAGTTAACGTCGCGCACGGCGGCGGCAGCGGGCGAACTGCTCCGCACGGAAGAACAGTTACAGAATCTTCTGGGCGAGAGTGCGGCCAACCGCGCGATCCTGGAATCGGCGGCAGCGGATGTCGCCATGGCGCAGAGCGAGGCGCAGTTGCGCCAGCAGGCGGCGACGGCGACGGCGCTAGCCGTGACCGACGCGGAGCGGCAGCAGGAGGCGCGGCGAGCGCAGGTGATGGACCTGATGACGCAGGCGGGACGGGTGCGCAACCACATCGGGCAGTACGAAGAGAGTGTGGCTGGGTACGACCGCGAGGCCCAACGTCTGGAACGGGAGATGGCGGCGGCACTGGGGGACATCGAGTCCATGGGCGGGCGTCGCGGACAGTTAGGGTTGGAGTTTGAGACGGAATCGCAGCACGTGACCGCGTTGCAAAGCCGCATCAGCGATACGCGCGCGCAGATCACGGAGAAGCGCAGCGCGGAAACTTCCGCAAAGCGCCACCTGGACGGCATGCGTGCCGAATACGCTACGGCGCTGGGCAAGCGCAATTCGCTCGAAGCGGTCATCAATGAACACGGCTACTCGACCGAGTCAGTGAAACGGCTGTTCCAGTCGGGCGCGCTCGAAGGCGGGCTCGCGCCGGTCGGCGTGCTGGCTGATTTTCTGGCGGTCGACGACAAATACGAAGCAGTGATCGAAGACTTTCTGCGCGACGAATTGAATTACGTTGTGGTGAAGTCGTGGGCCTCGGTGGATGAGGGACTGCGGCTGCTGAAGTCAGATGGCTCGGGGCGCGCGACGTTCCTGGTGCATCCTTCCGATTCGCAAGCGAAGTTCTCCTTCCTTGTGGATGAGGCGCTGCGCATACCGCCGGCGCGCGACACGGTAGTGCCGTTGACGCGGTGCATCCAGGTGCTGAACGGATTTGGCAAGTCACTGGAAGTGATCTTGCCCAAGCTGCGCGAGGGCTTCATCGCGCCGGATGCAGCGCTGGCCCGCGAGTTGGCGTTGGAGAATCCGGATGCGTTCTACCTGGCGCCTACGGGCGAAACGTTCCACAACGTGACGGTGACCGGCGGCAAACAGCGCAGCGAAGGCCCGCTCTCGCTGAAGCGCGAATTGCGCGAATTGCTCAAGCAGATGGCGGAGCTGGAACGCGCCGTCCGCGCGGAAGACGGGCGCATCCTGCAACTGGGCCACGAACTCAACGAGCTGACGGGCTTGCTTACCCGTCTGGAAGATGACCTGCGCGAAGCGGAAAAACAGGCGATGACCCACGGCCACGCGCTGCAACAGATGGAGTCTGAGATCACGCGCAATCAGCAGCGACTCGGTGCCTATCGCCTGGAGCTGGACCGGGTAGTGACGCAGCGCCAGGAGAAGCAAGCAGCCATCGCCGCGCGGCAGGAAGAACTGAGCGGGCTAGAAAGGCAGCGGCAGACTCTCGAAACGGAATTGGCGGGCACGCACGCCGCGCTGGCTGACCTGAAGATGGCGCGGGAGACGGGGGCGCAAGTGGCGGCCGAAGCTGCGGCGAAGGTGGCGGGGCTCGAGGAGCGTCGGCGGGGAGCGGATGCTTCCCTGCAACGGATCGAGTCACTGGCGAACGAAGTAAGTTCCCGCGTGGAGAGTTTGAAGGGACAGATCGCGGCGGCAGCGGCGGAGAAGCAGCAGCGCGAGGCGGCGAATGTGGCCATCGCGGAACGGCTGGTGGCGCTCGATGCGGAGCGGCAACTCGCAGAGCAGCGCGCAGCCGAACTGCATACAGAAAGCGAGCAGGTACGGGCGCGGCTGGTGGAGATTGAGGCGGCCCTGAAGCAGGCGCGGCACAATCTGGACACGGCGCGCGACCGAAGGGGTGAGTTGGCGGGCGTCGCGGCGAAATTGCGGTCGGACATCGAGCACATGGGCGAGACCTGCCTGAACGAACTCAACATGGGCGCCGATGAATTGCGCGGCGACCTGACCATCGAGAAGCTGGAAGGGGAGGCGCTGGCGGCGGAGGACACGCTCTATCGCGAGATGCGCGCCCGGCTGGAGGCGATGGGGCCAGTCAACATGATGGCACTGGAAGAATATAAAGAGACGGCGCAACGCTACGAGTTCTTAGAGGCCCAACGCAAAGACCTGCTGGAATCGATCGAGAACACGCAGAGCACCATCAAGGAAATCGACGTGATCTCGCGGCAAAAGTTCGAGGAAGCCTTCCACAAGATCAACGAGAATTTCCAGCGGACGTTCACCAAGCTCTTCGGCGGCGGGCAGGGTTTCATGCGGCTGACGGATGTGGAGAATGCGTCAGAAAGCGGAATCGACATTGTGGCATCGCCTCCGGGCAAGAAGCTGCAGAACGTCTTGCTGCTCTCGGGCGGGGAGAAGGCGCTGACCGCGCTGAGCTTGCTGGTGGGAATTTTCCAGTACCAGCCGAGTCCTTTCTGCATCCTGGACGAAGTGGATGCGCCTCTGGATGAGGCGAACGTGGGCCGCTTTGCGGAAATGGTGAAGGAGATGAGCGCGCACACGCAGTTCATCCTCATCACCCACAGCAAGCGCACGATGCAGGCGGCGCCGGTGATGTATGGCGTGACGATGCAGGAGCCGGGCGTGTCGAAGGTGGT
>JBKKBM010000207.1:0-5604 GCA_046714215.1 Terriglobales bacterium
AAAAACCCATTAGAATCAATAGCTTTTAGGGCAAGGTTGGTACCGGGCCAGAGGGGTTCATCCTGTGAATCCTTATGGGGTACACCGGAATCAAACCTTAATAATCATAAAGGTAGGAATCAAAACAGATGGCAAAGCGTCGCGGAAATCCTAACTGGGGTAAGCCGGAGCCGATCGGCCCGGTAGTGCCTACAGTTACGTCTTTCGAACAAGCGGTGAAAGAGTACAAGCTGGCGCCTGACCAATACATTCGCTCGACCCGCTTGCGGGAATGGGCGCGCCGGAACAAGAATTCCAAGTACATCCCGGAGCCGTTGTTGGAGGCTTGGGGATTCGAGATCGAGTCGACGCTGTAAGTCGATAGTCGGGGAATACAATCAAAGGCTGCCTTTCGAGGCAGCCTGTTTTTTGTGCGGCCGAAACCAAAGCAGAAACCTTTTACCGCAAAGGGCGCAAAGGAACGCAAAGGGAAGAGCCGTAGCCACGGCGGAGATATTCCACCAGAACAAAGGGGAACAAAACGAAGGTCAGGAAATCGCATCGTAGAAGTTATGGACTTATCCAACAAAGAGATCGTAGCGACGGTGGTGGCAGCGAGCTTTGCCGCCGGACTCAATGTGTACGCGACCATCGCCACGCTGGGCCTGCTGGCGCGCTACCAGTTGCTGGCATTGCCCACGGGGCTGCATATGCTGCAAGACTGGTGGGTGATCGGCGCGGCGGGCTTGCTGTTCGTGGTGGAGTTCTTTGCTGACAAAGTTCCGGCTTTCGATCTGATCTGGAATGCGCTGCATACATTCGTGCGGGTGCCGGCCGCAGCTTATCTAGGCTATGCATCGACGATGCAGATGAGCGCCTCGCAGCAGGCGATGACGGCGATCCTGGCTGGCGCCGTGGCGCTGGTGGCGCATGGCGGCAAGACGGCGATGCGGGCGGCGGTCACGCCTTCTCCGGAGCCGCTATCGAATGTGGGTTTGAGCGTTGCGGAAGATGTGCTTGCCATCGGGCTCACCTGGTTTGCGGTAACGCATCCATATTGGGCGGCGGGCATCGCGCTGGTGTTAGTGGTGCTGACGATATTGGTGGTGCGCTGGGTAGTGCGCGCGTTACGCCGCCTGTTCCGCGGGGCACAGCGGAGTTGGAACGAGTTGGAAGGCGCCAGCCGCGAGGTTTGACCCTCTACGCAGGCGCGTGCGATAGTAAGTTGCCCTGATTGTTGTTATTCGTTTTTATCTGTTCATCTCCCTGTGCAAGTGGCGTTCGTGAAGGAGTCTGCGGAATGGTTCGTCTCGTCCCCAAGGACAAAAAGTTCTTTGATATGTTCGTCGATATGACGGCCAACATCGGCGAGGGTGCGCGCCTGTTGAAGGCCATCCTGGATGACTTTGAGAATGTGGAAGTCCGGGTCAAGCAACTGAAGGACCTGGAGCACAAGGGCGATGAGATGACGCACGCCGTGCTGATAAAACTGAATCAGACGTTCATCACGCCGTTCGACCGGGAAGACATCCACCAACTGGCGTCCAAGCTCGATGACGTGATCGATTACGTCTATGCGGCGGGCGAGCGGTTGGTGATGTACAAGATCCTGTCAGCGCCGGCGGCGGCTTCCGAGCTGGCCGGCGTGATCATCCGGCAGGCGGACCAGCTCTCCAAGGCGGTCTCGATGCTGGAGAAACATGACAACGTGCTGGAGATCTGCGTGGAGATCAACCGGCTGGAGAATGAAGCCGACCAGATCGGGCGGGCCGCGCTGGCCGCGCTCTTCGAGCGCGAAAAAGATCCCATCAACCTGATCAAGATCAAGGAACTCATCGAAGTGCTGGAGACGGCGACGGACAAGGCCGAAGATGCGGCCAACGTGCTGGAATCCGTAGTGCTCAAGAGCGCCTAAGCCTACCTAACCTTAAGAGACCTGACTTCGAGGGATGATCGCGTTGGACGCAACCACAATCCTGGTCCTGATAACCGTGGCCGTGGCCCTGGTCTTTGATTTCATCAATGGTTTCCACGACGCCGCCAACAGCATTGCGACCATCGTTTCCACGCGGGTGCTTTCGCCCAAGCTGGCCGTGCTGTGGGCGGCGTTTTTCAACTTTATTGCCGCATTCTTCCTCGGGACGGCGGTGGCCAAGACCATCGGCAAAGGCATGCTGCATGTCGACCAGGTGACGGCGTGGGTGATCATCTCCGGGCTGATTGGCGCGATCATCTGGGATTTGATCACGTGGTATTACGGGTTGCCGACGTCGTCGTCGCATGCATTGATCGGCGGGTACGCCGGGGCGGGCATCGCCAAGGCGGGGTTTGGGGTCATCATCGTGGCCGGTTGGACCAAGACGTTGATCTTCATCGTGCTGGCGCCGTTGATCGGACTGGTGGTGGGCCTGGGGCTGATGGTGGCCATGTCCTGGATCTTCCAACGGAGTGCGCCGAGGAGCATCGACGGATGGTTCCGGAAACTACAACTGGTCTCTGCGGCCGCCTATAGCCTGGGCCATGGGGGTAACGACGCGCAAAAGACCATGGGCATCATCGCCGGAGCGATGTTCGCGGGCGGCTTCCTCACCAAAGATGAGATGGCCAAGGATTGGGGCGCGTATCACTGGCCCATCATCCTGAGCGCGCACTTCGCCATTGCGCTGGGCACGTATTTCGGGGGCTGGCGGATCGTGCACACCATGGGTTCGAAGATCACCAAGCTAAAACCAGTGGGGGGATTCTGCGCAGAGACGGCGGGAGCGTTCACTCTGTTCGGGACAGCGCTCCTCGGTATTCCCGTGAGCACCACCCACACCATTACGGGAGCGATCATTGGCGTTGGGTCAACGCAGCGCTTGTCAGCGGTGCGCTGGGGCGTGGCAAAAAAGATTGTCTGGGCGTGGGTGCTGACCATCCCGGCTTCGGCCTTGGTGGCGGCGCTGTGTTTCTATTTGATCCGCCTGTTTGTGCCAAACGCCTAGAGTCGGCAGCCGTGATTTGGGTTATCGGAAGTGCGGCGGCGTAAAAAGCAAAACGCGCAACCCCGGGGGCTGCGCGTCTCTAAGACCCATTACAACTGAACTCTAGCGCCCTGGTTAGCGACCAAAGAACTGGGCGTTCTTTTCCGTGTACTCTTTCCATTTGTCGGGCAGGTCGTCGGCGGCAAAGATGGCCGAGACCGGGCAGACCGGGACGCAGGCGCCGCAATCGATACATTCCACGGGGTCGATGAAGAGCTGGTCAGCGCTGGCGTATTTATCGGCGTCTTTCTTGGGGTGGATACAGTCCACCGGGCAGGCATCGACGCATGCCGTGTCCTTCGTGCCGATGCAGGGTTCCGCAATCACATAAGTCATTGTTTCGGTCTCTCCAGGGATTACAAATAGTGATTACAAATAATGAGAACAGTTTACAGTTAGGCCCAACACTCCATAGTAGACAGGAAGACTGGGTTCCGCAAGCCGGTTGCGCAAGCGTCAGTTCACCCCGCGCTAAGCGGAGACCAGTTCGCGGTCGCGCTGGGGTTCGAAGGCGACGATGTAGCCAGCGACCGCGGTAGCAGCTACGGTGAGCGGGCTGGCCAGATACATTTGTCCCGGGCCGCTGCGGCCGGGGAAATTGCGATTCTGCGCGCTGATGACGACCTGCTCACTACGGGTGGAGACGCCGGGCCCGGCGTTGATGCACGCGCCGCAACTGGGCTCGATGACGATCGCCCCTGCCTGCTGAAAGATATCGAGATAGCCCTGGCGCACGCAGTACTCGCGGGTCTCCTGCGAGCCGAACTGGATGTAAAACTTCACCGAATCAGAGACGCGCTTGCCGTTCTGCAGCGCGTGGCGCAGCACTTGGGCGTACATATCCATGTCTTCGTTCTTGCCGGCGGTGCAGGTGCCGCCATAAGCGATGCTCACGGGCACGGGCGCATCCAGATCGCGCACGAACTTGCCATTGCCGGGATCGCCCGGGGTCGCCACCATGGGCGTGATGTCAGCCGCATCAAGCTCGATGACGTGGGCATATTCCGCGTCGGGATCGCTGGCCAAGCCGGCGATGAGCTGCTCCGCATGCTTGCGGTCCATGCTGCGGCGCTCTACCAGGAATTCCACCACTTTCTTGTCCGGTGCCACAATGCCGGTGAAGCCGCCAATTTCCGCCGCCATGTTGGTCATGGTAGCGCGCTCGTCGACGCCGAGGGCCTCCACGGCCTCGCCGCAGTACTCCATGACCTTGGCCAGGGCCTTGCCAGAGCGAACGTAATCCAGGGCGAGGATGGCGAGGATGAAATCTTTGGCGGTGACGTTGGGCAGGCGCCTGCCGCGGATCACGATCTTGACCGACTCCGGCACTTTGACGCGGACATCTTTGGTGATCCAGGAGTTGAAGACGTCCGTGGTGCCGATCCCGAAGGCGACGCAGCCCACCGCGCCCACATGGGGCGTGTGCGAATCCGAACCGACGTTGACTTGGCCGGGCAGGGCGTAACTCTCCGCGATGATGGAGTGGCAGATGCCCTCCGAACCCTTGCGGTCTTTCAACTCGCCATGCAGCTTGATGCCCTGTGACTTAGCGAAGGATTCCTGCTTGATCTTCAGTTGACCGGCGAGATCGAGGAGGCCGATCTTCTTCTTTTCTTCCGAGATCACTTCGTCGAGAAAGGTGAGGTGGTCGCGGAAGAACAGGATGGTGGAAGCGTCGTTGACCGGCGTATCTTTCCCGACGAGTTGTTCATAAAAGATGGCGGCCATGGGGGTGACGTACTCGTGGCTGAAGCGCAGGTCCACACGGGTAAAGCCGGTGTCACCGGGCTTCACCGCTGCCACGCCCACGTTGCCGTCGCTGATCATGTGCTTGGCAAAGATCTTCTCGGCCACCGTCAGCGGACGTTTCTTAGTGGTGATGGGCGGCAGATCCACCTTGCCTTGCAAACGGGCGACGTTAAAGGGAAAGAGGCCACCGTGCTCGATGACCTGGCGGGTGATCTCATCTTCGCCGTGGGTGGAGTCGGCGAGCGGGATCTCTTTGCCCGCGCGAATCTTGTCGATGAGGCCGAAGTCGGTGGAGGTCAGCACGCCCAGATTCTGGCAATTCTGTTTGTAGATACGCTCGATATTCTCCGCGATCACCAACTGGATGCCGGCGCAGAGTTCAGCGTAGGGCGACTGCTCACGGCTGCTGCCCTTGCCCCGGCGTTTGCCGCTGACGGCAGCCACAAAGCCGCCGCGCTTGACGTCACCGCGTCCGATAGGGACCTCCCCGCCGCACTTCAATCCCAGGTAAGGGATCTCGCCCAGGGTCTCATCGAAGTAAAAGCAATAGTGCGCGGGCGTGATCTCATCGGTGGAGATGTCGTCCCGGAGTTTGGGATTATTCTCCGGACGCCGGGTGTCCCAGGGCAGGTCTTCGCCAGCCAACTGGCGCCGGATGAGCTCAGGGTCTTCGGTGAGAAACAGGATGCGCCCGGCCAATCTCACCTGGGTGGGACGCTTCTCGATTGGGCGCTGGAGGAGTGGGTTCGGCACCTTTCAATTTTAACAAAGTAAGCGCCCGCTTGCTTTTGCTCATGTCGCGGGATCAGCCTGTTAGTACCGGGGTGGGTGAACTGCATGCACTTTGCCAAGG
>JBKKBM010000208.1:0-9132 GCA_046714215.1 Terriglobales bacterium
TGTACGCGGTGAGCAATCAGAACTACATCACGGTGCCGTTCCTGTTGCTGTTCATCCTGGGATATTGGTATACGGGATTGATGTCGCTGCTACAGGGGCGGTTTGACCGGGTGTCATTCAAGCGGCAGGGCGACCATACTAAGCCGTTCCCGGTGGGAGTTTAGGGATTGGCAATCGGGTAATTGGAAAACCTTACCACAGCGGCTAAAGCCGACTTTCCTTGTGGCGCTTGCGATATGGCTGAAGCCATATCCTTCCCAGATAGAGAGCGCGAATGGTGAAAGCAGGCCGGATGCACCAGACGTTCCAGTTGGGGATGACAGCGCCGGGGCATCGCCTGGGCAGTGTGCTTCGACTGCCTTACCTCAGCGGCTAAAGCCGCTCCATTACAGCCCTTTCGGCACGGCTGAAGCCGTGCCCTTCCCAGCGTTCTGTTCTAGGCGTTCGCGGCGGCGGACTTTTCCGCCGCTCCCTTCTCTACGTGGTATTCCATCTCGGTGTTCCGATGGTAAGCGCAATGACCAGCAGCCAGAAAAACAATTCGTTTATGAAGGGACTCAGGCGCAGCGCGTCGGGATCGGCGAAGGTCCGATCATAAAACTGCAGGAACTCGCGGTAGACATCGAACATAGTGAGCGGGAATCTTCCTCAAAAGCTGCAAGTGATGGAGAAGATTGATTATATTGCACGGGAACGGGAGCGAGAACCGGGTTAAAACCCTACGGGGTTACCTAGGTAGGAGCACGACCGTGTATATATGTTGGGGTCAGGCGCGGAGCAAGAAAGGCTACAAAGGGGATGGCCAAGATATTGGTAACGGGTGGGGCCGGCTATGTGGGGTCGGTGTGCTGCCTGCAACTCTTGCAGGCGGGGCACACGATCCATGTAGTGGACGATCTTTCGGGCGGACACGCCGAGGCGGTGCCCGCGGGGGCGACGCTGCACGCCTGCCGCATCGACGACCGGGGTAAGCTGAGTTCTCTGCTGAGCGGTGCGGGTTTCGACGCGGTCTTTCATTTTGCCGGCAAGATCCAGGTCGGGGAGTCCATGGCGAACCCGGGACTCTACTTCCGGGAGAATGTGGCGGCGGGCATCGCCATGCTGGAGATGCTGCGGGAGCACAACATCCGCAATCTGGTCTTCTCTTCTACGGCGGCGGTATACGGCAATGCGAAAGTGGCGTCCATCTCTGAGGACCAACCCAAGCACCCGGTCAACGCCTATGGCGCAACCAAGTTGATGTTCGAGCAGGTGCTGGAGTGGTACGCGAATGTGTACGGATGGTCCGTAGTAGCGTTCCGTTATTTCAACGCGGCGGGTGCGGCGGAGGGATTCGGCGAGCGGCACGAACCAGAGAGCCATATCATCCCGCTGCTGCTGGAGACGGCGCTAGGCCAACGGAACAGTTTTCAGATCTATGGCGACGATTACCCTACACCCGATGGGACGTGCCTGCGCGATTACGTGCATGTGCTGGACATTGCCAACGCCCACATGCTGGCGGAAAAGTATTTTGGGCGAGCGGGGATGCGGGCGTACAACATCGGGACCGGACGCGCGCATTCAGTGCGCGAGGTGGCCGCGGCGGTAGAGGAAGCGACGGGAAAAAAATTGCATCTGGAAGTGGCGCCGCGGCGCGAAGGCGATCCAATGGTGTTGTGCGCAAATCCGGCAAAACTGAAAGCGGAGTTGGGATGGAGCCCGGAACATTCGGAGTTGGGAACGATCGTGAAGAGTGCGTGGGAGTTTGCCAAGGGGCGTTAGCCTGTCGCCCGCGATGCGGGCTTCGATATCATGCGTCGGCTACCTAGGCCTTACGGCCTAGGCTAATCTCTACCGGCGCTTCGCGCCTGGGAAGCGGTGAAATTGAAAATGCGTTATGCGTCCGCCATCTAGACCCATCGGCGCTTCGCGCCTGGGTTGCTCTTCAGTCTTATCACCCGTGAAGTCGCCGCCGGGAACCCAGCGGCTAAAGCCGCGCATCCCAAGCTCTTCAACGCATGGCTGAAGCCATGCTGTACTCCTTTCCCCAGAGGGTCACGCTCCGCCGTGGAAGATAAATAGCGTGTTAAAATCCGAGGTTCTTCCAACATTGCTTGCTGAAGCGTCCAGTTGGCGAAGCTCGAGTTGGTCAAGCGTCCGGCGGGACGGGCGCTCACTTTGAAGAGGTGACCTGTGCGCAAGTCAGTGAACATGCGGTTGGCCGTGGTGGTAATGCTGAGCGTGATCATCACGAGCCTGGGCGTGGAGTTGGCAGCCACGGAGCGGCAACCTAACAAGGATTACCGGACGCGGCGGGAGGCGCTGGCGGCCAAGACCAATGGCGGCATGGTGGTGTTGTTCGCGCCCACCGAGGCCTCGACCGGCGATGCCGTGTATGGCTTCCGCCAGGATGAGAATTTTTACTATCTCACCGGCATCAGTGACCCCGGAGCGGCGTTGCTGATCGCGGCGCCCATCGCGGCGACGGCGACGCAACCGGCGCGAGCGTATACCGAGATCCTGTTCTTGCCAGCGCAGAACGAATTGCAGGAGAAGTGGACGGGGCCGAAGCTGAATCCTAAGACGCCGAATGCGACCGGCATCACCGGCTTTGACCGGGTGCAGCAGCTCGACACCATGCGAGATGAGATCGCCAAGCTGGCTCCCTCCGCGGGCGGCGTGGTGTACACCGAACTGGGAGCGAAAGCCGCTTCGGCGGAACCGCTGGAGTGGTTGAAGCGTGGGAATGCATTTTCGACGTCACGCTTGCAGGAGTTGCGTCCGTTGATGGGACAGTTGCGCGTGACCAAGGATGCGGGCGAGATGGAATTGATCCGCAAAGCCACAGACGCTTCTTCGGCCGCGCACCTGGCGGTGATGAAGTTCATGAAGCCGGACCGCACGGAACGCGAAGTGGCGGCACTCTTCCAATATGAATTCAGCCGCCGCGGCTGCGAGCGGCCGGCGTATTCGCCCATCGTGGGCTCCGGATTCTGGGGCACGGTACTGCATTACAACGAGAACAAGCACGCCATCGCCGATGGCGACCTGGTGGTGAAGGACGTGGGCGGCGAGTACTCGATGTACGCCACCGACATCACGCGCACGGTGCCGGCAAATGGGAAATTCACGCCGCGGCAGAAAGAGATCTACGAGATCGTGCTGGCCGCGCAGAAGGCGGCGGAAGACGCGTTCAAAGTGGGCGTGTCGACGATGCGGGGCGGGCCGAATTCCCTGCACCAAGTGGCGGCCGACTACATCAATACGCACGGCAAAGACAAGAACGGGCAGCCGCTGGGGCAATACTTCATCCACGGGCTGGGCCATGGCGTGGGCTTGAATGTCCACGACCCGGGTGACGGCCAGCCGTTCAAGCCGGGCGCGGTATTCACCCTGGAGCCGGGGATCTATATCCCGGAAGAGAAATTGGGTGTCCGCATTGAGGACATGTACTGGGTCAATCCGGAGGGCAAGCTGGTGAAGATGACCGCCAACCTACCCAGTTCGGTGGCGGAGATTGAGAAGATCATGGCCGAGGCGAAGGTGGCCCCCGCGACGGCGGCGGCAGGCACAAAGGATAAAAAGAAGAAGTAAAGCTGGGGGCGGCGGAAGGTGTTTGATATCCTAACCCCAGATGACGGCTTTATATCTGATACTGGCGGTGTCCGTGCTGGCCATTTTGGGCGTGGTGGCGGCGGTCTATTTTCGGATCAAGAAGAAGATAGGATTGCCGCCGACAGAGACGCAACAGATCAAGCGTCGCGAAAAAGAAATGGCGGAAGAACCGGTGGGAAAAATATGACGATGCGAACCAATATCCTGACCCCCAGCACGATGGCGGAAGCCTCCGCGCACCGGCTGGTGAAAACGGCAGCGCTGGTCGTGGGCGCCAGCCTGTTCATGGCGCTGTGCGCTCATGTCTCCATTCCCCTGATATTCAGTCCGGTGCCGATCACGCTGCAACCCTTTGGCGTGTTGCTGATTGGGATGCTGCTGGGCAGCCGCGCGGGCGCAGCGGCGCTGGCGCTCTACTTGCTGGAAGGCGCGGCGGGATTGCCGGTATTCAGTCCGGCGGGACCGGGCGGGATGCTGCAACTCCTGGGGCCCACGGGCGGCTTCCTGATGGCGTCGCCCTTAGCGGCGTACGTCGTGGGCAGGATATTTGAAGCGCGCAAAAATCTCAGCGGTGCCCTGCTGGCATCGGTGGCGGCAGAAGTGGTGTTGTTCAGCATCGGCGCCACGTGGTTCCTGGCGGTGATGCAAGTGAACCTGGCCCAGGCGATGACCATGGCAGTGCTGCCGTATATCCCCGGCGAAGTGTTGAAAGTCGCGGCGGCCGCAGCCATCGCAACGCGCTGGCAGTCGCAACGCAGCTAGATACGATTTCCCTTTATAATCGATAGTGCGTTTCCAGATATTCAGGTAGGATCATGCCTTCATCCGTAACCACTGCCCATCCTCCGTCCACGCAACTGCGCGAGATCACCGTGGCCCACAGCCCGGATTCCGATGACGCCTTCATGTTCTACGGGCTGGCCACCAATAAAGTACGCACGCCCGGATTGAAGTTCACCCACTCGCTGTGCGACATCCAAACGCTGAATCAGATGGCGATGCGGGGCCACTATGACGTGAGCGCCATCTCCTTCCATGCGTATCCGTACGTGCAGGACAAGTACGCGATGCTCTCGAGCGGCGGCAGCGTAGGCGATGGCTATGGGCCGATGATCGTATCGCTCAAGGCGATGACGCTGGACGAAGTGCGCAAGACGACCATCGCGGTGCCGGGTACGCTGACCACGGCTTATCTGGCACTGAAGCTGTTTGCTCCGGAAGTGAAGACGGAAGTGGTGCCGTTCGATCAGATCATTCCGCAGATCCTTTCCGGGAAATACGAGGCAGGGCTGATCATCCATGAGGGACAGCTCTCTTACGGGCAGGCGGGACTGCATAAGATCCTGGATTGTGGACGTTGGTGGAAAGATATGACCGGACTACCGCTGCCGCTGGGCGGGAACGCGATCCGGCGCGAGTTGGGCCCGGAGCTGATGGCCAGCGTGGGCGCGGCGCTGAAGGAGAGTATTCAATATGCGCTGGACCATCGCGATGAGGCGCTGGAATATGCGATGCAGTTTGCGCGCGACCTGGAAAAGCAGGATGCGAATACGTTCGTCGGGATGTATGTGAACGAACGCACGCTGGATTATGGCGCCGACGGCAAAGAAGCCGTGCAGCGGTTGCTAAGGATGGGGCACGAAGCCGGGATCATTCCGCATGCGGCGAAGGTGGAGTGGGTCTGAGAACGGTTGCCCGTTTTCCATTACCCGTTTCCGAAAGACAAAAGCCCGCGCAAAGCGGGCTTTTTCTGTTTGGTCCGGCGGCTAGTGGCTGTTGGCGGCGGAGTAGTACTTGCCGATGATGACGCCGACTTCGACCGCGGCGTCGGGATTGAGGTCCACGAACTCGAAGCCGATGGCGCCGGGGAGGCTCATGCGCACCACGCCTGAGACTTCGCGGCGGATGGCTTCACTCTCGTCCACAATGACCAGGTCGTAGGCGGAACCGTTCTTAAAGCCGGTATTGTCGCGGGCGTCGATCTGAAAGCCGCCGCGCCCGAGGACGCTGAGATTGCCCAGCCGCTTGCCGTTGGCGTCGGTGACAAAAGCTTTGGAAGTGGTGGGAAGGTTGAGGCGCTCGAATTTTCTGCGTTCGTCCATGGGGGACCTCTCTATCGTGCTGGTGAGAAAGAAATCTTACCAGAAATCGAGCCTTGCGATTCGTCAACCAGAGTCACGGAGACCACAAAGTCACACAAAGAAGACCAAGGGATTGTGGTTCACAGTCTTCCAGTCTGCACGAAAGAAATTTCCTTACCACCACCCCTGACGACGTTAGGAACCGACTCGAAGAACGGTGGATGCTTTGCCCCGGCTGATTGGTTATGATGGATTCCCTGCTCCCAACTTGATAGCCGCGAATCAACTTTGATGAAAGCAGAAATGCGCTTCGACAACCGGCAGACGTTGCTGATCGACCTGGACGACACGATCTGCGAGAACAATATCTATTTCGAGCAGGCCATCGCGGGCTTCATCACTTTTCTCGACCATAAAGAACATTCGCGGGAACAAGTGCGCCTGGTGCTGAATCAGGTAGAGCGGGAGTCCATCCTGAAACATGGGTATGGTCTGCACAGTTTTGCCCACTCGCTGGTGGATACTTTCGAGCGGTTGTCGGTGATCCCGATCACGCCGGAGCTGCACCAGACCATCTGGGGATTTGCGCATAGGATCGCGGAGCATCCGATGGAGATCATTCCCGGAGTGGCGGAGACGCTCGCGTACTTATGCGACCGCCACCACTTGATCGTGATGACAAAGGGCAACCTGACCGAGCAAACAGGTAAGATCGAGCGCTCGGGGCTGAAGGAATTCTTTTCCGCGGTAGAGGTGGTGGCGGAAAAGAATGTGCCTACCTACAAGGAGATCGTAGAAAAATACGCGCTGGTGAAGGAAGAGACGTGGATGGTCGGTAACAGCCCGAAGTCAGACATCAATCCGGCGCTGGGGGCGGGCATCCATGCGATCTTCGTACCCCACGATCAGACGTGGATCCTGGAGCATGAGGAGCTGGCGCCGGCGCCGGGCAATGGGCAAAAGTTGCTGACGCTGGAGCGCTTCGAACACTTGCGAAACTACTTTTGATCCGGGTTTTAGGGATAAGCGACAACTTTTTGGCTCAATTGGGTTTTGAAACTGGCAAGCGCATCCCCTAGCGCGCGGCGGGTTTCATCGGATTCTGGAGCGACTCATGTTGCGAGAATTGTTGCGAGATAAGCAGAGACATTCCCTTTTGGCGGCCAGCCTGGCCGCCGTCCTGGTGTTGGCGCCAACGGGATACTTGCTCGCCGGTGATAAGAATAAGGAGCAGCAGAAAGCTAAGCAGAAGCCGCCGGCAGTCGCGCCGATGGAGGAGTCCAAGCGGGCCGTCCATGCGCTGAACCGGCTGACGTTTGGGCCGCGTCCGGGCGAAGCGGAGCGGGTGAGGGCGCTGGGAGTAGACAAGTGGATCGCGCAACAGCTTGATCCGGAAAAGATCGATGACTCGGTGGTGCAGGCGCGGCTGGCGCCGTTGCGCACGCTGCAGATGGACAATCGGGAGATCGTGGAGAATTATCCGCCGCCGCAAGTGCTGAAGGCGATCGCGGAAGGCCGGATGCAGATGCCGTCTGACCCGAAGAAGAAGGCGATGTATGAGGCACAGGTAGCCGCCTACAAGGAGCGGGTGGAGAATCGCGCCGCGAATGGCGATGGGGAGATGAATCCGGCGGAAATGAACGCCGAGACGAATAATGATGCGGCGCAAAATAAACGCCGGCAGGAGCGGCAAGAGATGCTGCCGCAGATTCGCGCGTTGAACCAGAAACCGGCTGCGGAGCGGGCGGACGCCATCTTGAAGATGGATGCGGGCGAGCGGCGCAAGCTGGTGCAGGCGATGAGTCCGCAAGACCGGCAGCGGCTGGTGGCGGACATGAATCTGGAGCAGCGCGAGGCGTTGCTGGCCCTGGGGAATCCGCAGGGCGTGGTCACCGGTGAACTGATGGCCTCCAAGCTGCTGCGCGCGGTCTACAGCGAGCGCCAACTCGAAGAGGTGATGACCGACTTCTGGTTCAATCACTTCAATGTGTTCATCGGCAAGGGAGCGGACCGTTACCTGACGACCACCTATGAGCGGGACGTGATCCGCAAGCATGCGCTGGGAAAATTCGAGGCTCTGCTCGTCGCCACGGCGAAAGATCCGGCGATGCTCTTCTACCTGGACAACTTCCAGAGCATTGGCCCGAATTCGATGGCGGGCAAGCGCAGCGGGCAGCCGCGAGGCGCTTTAGCCCAACGCATGCAGGCGCGACGGGGAGATCGTAATGCTCCCAATCAATCTCAGCGGCCGATGCAGCCACCAACCATGATCGACCAGGACACGCAACTCGTTCCCAAGCGCGGGCTGAATGAGAACTATGCGCGCGAGTAGATGGAGCTGCACACGCTGGGCGTGGATGGCGGCTATACCCAGAAGGACATCGTGGAAGTGGCGAAGGTCTTCACCGGATGGACGGTGCGGCAGCCGCGGCAGGGTGGCGATTTTGATTTCGTCGAGCGCATCCATGAGCCCGGGGCAAAGATGGTGCTGGGACAGAAGATCGAAGAAGACGGCGTGGGCGAAGGACGCAAGGTGCTACATCTGCTGGCGACCCATCCGGCAACGGCGAAGTTCATCAGCAAGAAGCTGGCAATGCGCTTTGTGGCGGACGATCCGCCGGCGGCATTGGTCGATCGCATGGCGGGGACTTTCCTGAAAAGCAATGGCGACGTGAAGCAAGTGTTACGCACGCTCTTCCAATCGCCGGAGTTCTGGGCGCAGGATTCGTTCCGGGCCAAGGTAAAGACGCCGCTGGAGTTCGTAGTCTCCGCGGTGCGGGTAACGGGCGCGGAGGTAAGGAATCCGCAGGCGCTGGTGCAGACGCTGAACAAGCTGGGCATGCCGCTCTACGGAGCGCAGCCGCCAACGGGTTACTCGATGAAGGCGTCAGCCTGGGTGAATTCCGCGGCGCTGCTGAACCGCATGAACTTTGCGCTGGCGCTGGCGGGCGGGCAGTTGCGCGGGGTGAATGTTTCCGCAGAGCGGGCCCTGGGCGGTGAGCAGTCGCCCACTGATAGTGACGCCGCGCTCGAAGTGATGGCGAAGACGCTGGTGGCGGGTGACATATCCAAGCAAACCTTGGGGACGATCCGCAAGCAGATGGCGGAGCCGCAATATCAGCAGGGGAAAAGCGCCGGCAGTGACGAAATGCCGATGGTGGCGCCGCGGCGTCCGGGAGAGCGGCTCGGCGTGGTGGCGGGACTGATCTTAGGTTCCCCGGAATTCCAGAGGAGATAGCGATGGCGATCACGAGACGCATTTTCATCCGCGATGGCGCATTGGTCGTGGTGGGCACGACGGCGCTGCCGAGTTTTCTGACGCGCGCGGCGTTTGCCTCGCCCGGCGCCATGGGCAAGAAGCGGCTGATAGTGCTCTTTCAGCGGGGCGCGGCGGATGGCCTGAACATGGTGGTGCCGTGGGGTGAGGATGCGTATTACAAGATGCGACCGACCA